>JAYVTR010000245.1:0-4877 GCA_043788625.1 Planctomycetota bacterium | reverse complement strand
GCATTAACCGAGGGCCATTGCCCCTGCCCCTCGTCGCCAGCCATGCCAGACGACGAGAAACAGACATCTACCCGGTTGCCCAACAAGCCAGCGCCCTGGCCGAGCACCAACGCCATCTGGAGCAGACGATTTCGTCCATCTTACCCGGAAGGTTGCGGCGTGATAAATTTTGGGCTGGGCACAGGGACGGGCGCAGAACGCCCATGGATGAAAACGAGGAGGTGCAGATCAGAACAGACCATGTGGCCAGATATGACTGCGGTGGTGCTCAGCCAGGATCAGGATGAAGAAAGTACAGATAGCGCGATGGACACATGTATGATTTTTGAACTTCTACCACCGTGCACGGCTTGAAATCCGCCCAGGATCTTTAAGGAATTTTCAATGAGATCGCGCGATAGTTTTAATTGCCCTCGCACGCCTCTTACGAGTATTGAAAAATAACATTTTTATAAGACCCAAGCATCCAATTCTTCCGCTCGCAGGACCCTCACCATTATAATCTTTCCTTCCAAAAACCTTACCACCAGGAACAAATAGATCTGAGCCCAAAGCATTTGCATACTGCGATCTATTTTCTTTTCCGAAGTCCTTAATTGAAAAACACACACTAAAATCAACAGCGACACATTTATCTTCATAAACTTTTACCGACGCACCCAATTTACGGAAAAAATCCAGATTATTATTAATAATTTCAGTTATTTTTTTTCCAAAATAATTATAGTAATATACATCTCTCAATCCATCATCAATTCCGTTAACAGCATCGAAGGAAACATCAAACGCTCTTCCATCATGCGCAAAACCATACACCAAGCTGAAAAAAGACGGCATTGTCTCAATTACCAATCGAGCTTCGTCAATACCATTTTCAGGATAAACCGAAAAAAACCTTACATACCCTCCATAATTCTTCGAGAAATTCAAATCTATCGTTATCGAAATACCCCGCGAAATGCTTGCGAAAGTGATTACTTGATAAGAAGTCCTCAACGACCAATCAATATCCCTTAGGCTATTCCATGAGCTTGAATCAACCCCAAAGTTCACAGCCCAATCTTCCGCCAACAGTTTAGAGCTTAGAGAATTTATAAATTTAGTGATGTTAATATGGATTTCCTCATCTTGATTTAAAAAGCCATCCAACTTAATTACCTTGACGCTTTGCAAGCTTACCATGGCAACACACTAATAAAATATACCGAAACGCCAGCTTCATCTGCCTTTTCAATAGCTTGCTCAACAAGAGCCGTAGCTGGCCTGTTTAAAGTTATATATAAAACCCTTGATGAATACGCTATATAATTACTAAACTGTACCCAATCAATAGATTGGCCAAGTTTCGCATCAATAATCATACCTTCCCAAACCCAATCAGCCTTTGAAGCGGAAGTCCCCGCCTGAGCCGCAGGAATTACAACCTGAGCAGCGGCACCCAGTCTGGCCATTATAGGATTTAATAATCCCTCAAAAGTTTGACCAGCGACAATATTAAATCTCCATGCAGGCATAGATAGATATTTAATGTATCCGCTTCGCGCAGACGTAAAGATCGAATAAACTGTATATCCTATTTGATTTACCCCTATTGAATAGGCAAGTCTTTGACCAGCGTAAATTGCCACGCTACCATAGGCGGCCGCCATGGCCCCATAATATTGCATCGCAAACTGAACCGATACCAGATCAAACCTACCTGTTGGATCAATGCGATTGATAGGATCATTCGCGCAATAAATGTACTTGTTTTGCGATGCAGGATTTGATCTTTTTCCAAGCCAACTATCTTGATTTTGAAATCGACCTATATTCTGATCCACATACCTCGCCCGATTATACCCCAGCCCAAGCGACGACACCTGTTCTTCGCCCGCATAGCGGTACCGATTTCCATCCTGCGCCACCGACGGACCACGGACGGGTACCCCGAATGCATCATAGTCATAGCTGCTGATCGACGTGCCGTCGGTCTTAACTAACCCGCGCACCGTGCCGTGCCCATCATAATCTAACCAACGGCCTTCACTACCAGTGGTCAGGTGATCGGCATAACCGAGCACATCCAGGCCAGTATAGACCGAACGCTCCACTTTCAGCGCCGTGAGTGGCCCTGACAATTCGTGGATCGTCTGCGCATACCCCGTGGGGTTCATACGATCGACCAGGAACCAGCGCGTCACGCCGTTGACCGTTTCTGCAACCTTGTTGCTATCGCCATCATAGCGGATGACGGTGACGGTGTGATCAGTCGCCGTATGTTTCACCAACCGCTCGAAAGAATCATATTCATCCATGCCATTCGGCGATTGGATCGTGTTGCCGCTCGCATCGAAGGCATAGCCAGTGACGGCCAGGCGATCATTGGCATCATATCCCAGCGCCTGCGTTGGGACGGCGGGGAGCGATGAGGCGCGATCCTGACGATTGCCCACCGCATCATAGGTGTAGCCGATTTGGCCATCGCCGCTAATCGTCTCTTTCGTGAGACGACCCAGGTTATCGTATTCCCAACCGAGCGTGTGCGCGATCGCGCCATCACGCCCCTCTTCCACACCCGTGCGCCAACCACGCGCATCTAATGCATATCCATACCAAGCGGTGATGGTGGTGTCGCGTTTGTGTTCGACCCGATCCAGATGGCCATCGCCATTGTAGCGGTAGGTCATGACCTGACCGTCGGCGCGGGCTACTTGGTTGAGACGACCTGCGGAATCATAGCTCGTATGAACCAAGCCCAGCGGCGTCCCCGTCCACGCCAAGCGACCGACGACATCATAGGAATACGTCATCAACAGCGGATTGCCGCCATTCAACGTCGCCGCATGGCTGGTCCCGACACTCGCCAAACGCCCAGCCGCATCATACCCATAACCGATGGATCCTAGCGGTGTCTTACGCACCGACAGGCGTCCAGCCGCATCGTACGTATAATCGGTCTGGCCCAGACCATCGCCCATCTGCGCCCGGCGACCGTCAGCGAAGTAGCTGAAGCCGACGAGCGCTTCGCCAGTGCGCGGATCAGGCGTGATCTGCACCAGCCTGTTGCGCTCGTCATACGTGCGGGTGGTCAGGAAACCACGGAATGAGGTATGCGTGCTGAGATTGCCCGACAGATCATACGTGAAGGTCTCTTGCTGACCCAATGGCAGCTTCCTCCATTGACGACGACCCATGAGGTCGGCCCAGAATTGCGTTTGGCGTCCAGCGGCATCGATCTGGCTGGTCTGATTGCCAAGATCGTCATAGGCATATTGCGTCTGCTGGCCTGATGCATCCGTGACCGAGCGCAGACAGCTCACCGCATCATACCCGAAGGCGGTAACGTTGCCCGCTTCGTCCGTTTCCGTCGCCGTCCGCCCTAACGCATCGAAGGTCGTGACCTTCTTGGCACCCGACGGCGCTTGCGTTTCATAACGACGGTTCAGGGCGTCATAACGCATGCTCGTCACCTGCCCGGTGGGGTCGATGGTTTTTTCGATATTTCCCATCGCATCATAGGCCATCTGCGTCAATCCACCGTCAGCCGCCACCACCTGCGTCTGGCGGTTAGCATCGTCATAGCCGAACACCGTTTCTTTTCCTGTTGCATCAACCGTCGCCACCACACGGCCAGCCGCATTATAGCGGGTCTCCGTGGTCAAGCCGTCGGGCCCGACCACGAAGCGAAGACGGCCAGCCTCATCATACCGGTACGTCGAACGACGGCCCATGGCATCGATCGATGCCGTGCGGCGGCCTTCGCCATCGTATTCCGTCTGCTGTGTGGCACCGTCGGGATAGGTTACCTTGGTGACATGGCCCTTGGCATCCACATCGTAGTCCGTGCGCTGTTGACGTTGATCTATCAGCGACTTCATCTGCCCAGTACTGTGATACGTCATGCTGGTGGTGCTGCCGTCTGGATGCACCGTCGAGATCAGACGACCCACACGATCATAAGTCATCCGCGTGACGGCCCATTCTTCACCACCGCCTGCAAGACGGCGGCGCACGCTGTTTGACAACACATTGCCTTTGGCGTCGGCGACGCTGATGCCCACCGCCCCTTGCGGGTCGGTCGTCGTCGTGGTTTCCCCATCGCCATTGGTTGTGTAAGAATAACTAGTCGTGTTGCCCAACGCATCGGTTAAGCTACCCAATTTCCCATCACCGACATACCCATACCGCGTTACGAATCCCAAGGCATCCGTCATCGACGTGAGATTGCCATCTGCATTATAGGTATTGGTCGTGACATTCCCGCGTGCATCGGTTTCGCTCAGGACGTGACCCTGCGCATCATAGCTCCACGCGGTCGTGTGGCCCAACGCATCGGTGCGCGACAGTTGGTGGCCCTGCGCATCATAGGTCATGGTCGTCACATGGCCGAGCGCATCCGTCTCGGTCAGCGGCTTGTTGTGCACATCATAGGTCGACGACGATTTATGCCCGAGCGCATCGACCGTATCCAGCACGTTGCCCTGCTTGTCATAGACCATCGTCGTCGAGTTGCCGAGCGAATCCTTGATCGTTTCTGTTGAGGCTCCCACGTCATGCGTCAGCTCGGTGCGCGTGCCATCTGGTCCGACAAGCGCCACCATCTTGCCGCTGTCGTCGTACTCGACCCGCGTCGGATTGGCTTGGACAGGATTCTTGATCGACGTCAGATAGTGCGGGAAGCGAGCGTCGCCATAGGCATTAATCGTCGTCTGATACGTCGGAACACCACCCGCTGAAATCGTTACCAGCTGCTCGACCTTCACGAGATCGCCGTGGTCGTCATAGCCGTAGCGCAACGTCGCCGGCTCAACCGGCTCACCATCGGCCGTCTGCTGCTGCGGATCATAGACCTTGGTGATACGGCCTTCGGCATCGCGTACCCATTTGATGCGCTT
>JAYVTR010000244.1:0-11544 GCA_043788625.1 Planctomycetota bacterium | reverse complement strand
TGGTGACCAGGCCGAGGAGGCCGGTTGGGTCACCGACGACCAAGAGCCCGGGTTGAGCATGAGCCCATCCCGGCGCGAACTGCTGGTGACCAGGCCGAGAGGCCGGTTGGGTCACCGGCGACTAAAAGCCCGGGTTGAGCATGAGCCCATCCCAGCGCGAACTGGTGACCAGGCCGAGGAGGCCGGGTAGGTCACCGGCGACCAAGAGCCCGGGTTGAGCATAAGCCAACCCCGGCGCGAACTAAGGCACATAAGCGGAGACACATGAGGTGACCAATTACTACTTTTAATCAGCTTGACGATGGAACTATCGAGATTCAATTATAGTGGTAATTTCACCTTCCGATGCCGGCGATTTCCTATGACGATCGAGTTAATCTCATTCGTCAGTATTACGTATCTTACAGATAGGATTTTTTAATCATGCTTCCTTCACCGTCGATTTGCGCTCACTCTCACCTACCGTTCTTGTTCGCAATTAATTCAATTCAATTCAATTGCTATTGATCAAGAACCCGTCGCGGATAAAGCAGGTATGTTGATTGAACCTATGCCCTCATCCCCATCTGTCCGTCCCAAGAACAAACGAGCTGCTTTAGCTCGTCGGGAGAAGCTGCGTTCATTGATCGGGCGGCATCTCCCGGAGGTCGAATCGCTCCTTGATCAGGGGGTGACCTACGACGCCATTGCAGCAGCTATCGGGAAGCCATCGGCCAGCTCCCTCGACGTTCGATGGGCGGTGCTCGCTCAGGGTTTGTCGCGTCGCCCACGGGTTACTGTGAAGCAGGAAATGCTGGCCAGGCATCATAGTACTATCCTGGACCGCCTCAAAGAGGGGCGAACCTACAAAGAGATCCTGGTCGAGATCGGCAACGAGGAGCTGACCGTACCGGACCTGGCGAGGTACGTCATCAGCCATCACCTGCCGGCGCGTCAACGGGGACAACCTCCGGGCCGTCGGCATGGTGACCCGGAGCTCGAAGCGCGTGAGGCCGCTTTCGCGATCAAGAGCGTGAGCAAGGGAGCAACGCTTGCGGGGATCGCCAGCCAGATGGGGTACACCAAGGAGGCTGTACGGCTGAAGCTCATCAAGGCCGGCCATCCGACCCAGGGCCAGGTGATCGCACAGGATCGCTTACTTGTGCTCGAAGGGATCATGCCGCTCCTACGGGAGGGCCTGAGCTATGAGCAGATCGCCCAACAGTGGAACGCGAACCACAAGACCTCTTCCCACATCACCTGGAACTTCATGGCGCGCATCGTCGCTGTCGCCGAGAAGCGGCATTACGAGCGCCTCAACGAACGGCTCTCCATCCGTGAGATCCACCAACCGGACGTGCGTAAACAGTGGTCATTCCTGCCCAAATTGCTCATCGCCATGGAGGAGGTGCGAGCCATTCTGGCGAAGCGTCCACGTGTCCGGCACATCGAGCCCCGTGAGCGATGCGAGCGGGTCGCCCGCCTTTTACGGAATCAGAGCGGCCTGTTCATGACGACCTTCGCGAAGGCCGCCAGGCTGAAGCGCTCGGCCGTCGTGGCCATGGTCCATGGAGTAAAGAGCCCAGACGACGCCCAGTGGGCCCAGCTGTGCAAGGCCTTCCCGGGCCTGACGCTGCTGGGGTACGAGATGATCTCCGGCGCCGCCGGCGATGATCAACCAGCTCCCCCGACTGCCATCGGCGCCGTGGCGAGCGGGCGCGATCGGCGCGTTGCGAAGCCGACCGAAGCATGAATGCGCAGACGCTCACCCGGCCGGCGGAGCGTCTGCGCGTGGTCGGCGGGCGCGAGCTTGAGAAAGCGCTGCATCTCATCCGCTTTCTTAGCGACGCTGTCCTGGCTATGGGTGCGCGACACCGCGTGTCGATCACCATCGTATCCGGGGTGCAGGTGATCCGGCTCGACCAGCTGGGGGGATATTATTTCCTCCCCGTGCACAGGCTGCTGACGACAGCACCGACCGGCCCAGATGCCGGGGTGTGGATCAGCGGATGGCGCTGCGATCGCGTCGTGCACTCGCCCTGGGATGTCAGCACGGATGGAGAATCCGATGTAGCCAATGGGCGCATTGAGACGCTGACGTGCCATCAGAGCGATACGATCCATGCACTGACGGCGTGGGTGATGGCAGACGTCCACCGCCAGTGGGTTGCGGAGTCACTCGACGATTTCCTAGTGGACGAGTATAGCCGTCCTGGAATTGAATAGTACATTTTATCAACTTGACTATTAAAGAGAATACCTAGATTCTAGGTGAGGGGTTCTTCATGGCGGGTCGCGATCATAATTTATGGCATGGATTGGGTAACCTGACGCGTGATCCCGAGATGCGAAGCGTGGGCGAAAGTAGCTGGAAGTGCGTTTTCGGCGTCGCAGTCAGCACCAGCTACACCAATCGCGAGGGCGTCGAGGTCCCGGATACGATGTCCATCACCGTCGAGGTGGGTGGCCGTACCGGCGAGGCCTGCGCTCAGTATCTCCGTAAAGGGAGTCGCGTCCTGGTCGTGGGTGGCCTGCGTTACCAGACATGGACCGATGCCCGGGATGAGAAACGTTCGCGGCATGTGATCCGTGCCTCGGCGGTTCATTTTCTTGATAGCATGCACAAGGACGAATCGGATCCGGATGGCGTCGCGGGGGAGATCTCGCCACCGCCATCGCCATCGCCACTGCCGCCGGCGCCAGCACCAGCCGACGATGAACCGCCGTTTTAATCCGCATCACTTGCAAGGGGCATGATCATGTTCACCGACCAATCGTCTCAGTCGAATCAATCGAATACGTCCGTCTTCGGCCTCCTGGGTATTGCCGGCGTTGGCTTGGTCTGCATTTGCTGCGTCGGCTTTTTCCTCGGCGCCGTGCTGACCGTCGGCTTCATCATTCTCTACCAGTTGGTGGCCTTGGGGTGGTACCTGGCGCGCTACCTCTATCTCTCCAGCTACATGGGGATGGAAGTGCGCGCGGCGCGCCTGGTGGCCGGCGACCAGGCCTTGCCGGAGGCGCAGCTCGCTCCGCCGCAACGCGTCCAATGGTCAGCCAGCACTGCTGTCTAGATCATGCCCTCCTTTGAGAAAACCAAATCCGGCGACGTCTTCTATGACCACAACGGCAGGGGTGCCGTGCGTCGCTATGATGTGATCGAGGTCGACCGCGCGGCGCGGCGCGCGCGGGTCACGGTTGGGTATGTTGGTGCGCACGATCATGTCACGCGATGGATGATCGAAACCGAGTTCACCGCGTTACGGCGATCGCCACCACGGCCGGTGGAGTCGGCCTCGTCATCTTCATGACACCACGCCCGTGGTGGGTGATCGCTCTGGTGCGCACTAGCATCGTGGTCGGCGCCGGCGTCATCGCCTGGATGGTGATCGCACCATTTGCCTTGATGAATCGCCAGGCACTCCTTGGACCACTGTCGGTCACTAATGAGGGTCAAACCTGGCTCACCTCGCCATGGGCGATCGCCGGAACACTCCTAGGCCTGATCTACCTGGTCGCGCTGCCGGTGGTGGCGGTGGGACAGGGGTGGGCCGATCGTTGGCTCAGGATGCCCGTCCGGTGGCCCCAGCGGCGACCGGCCCTGATCTACGGCCTCAGCTTCGCTGTCCTGGGTGTCCTCCTGGTGCGTTTGGGAAACTACGCCCCTGTCGTCTACTTTGGTGGTGTATGTTCCCTTGGTGCACCTTGGTTGGCCAAGCGGTGCACGCGGTGGGTACCAGTGATCGGCCGAGTCATTGGCCAGGCTTGGCGGTGGACCGCCCAGGCTGTTTGTCAGCTGCAAGCCGCCATCCGCAGCCGCGCGGGCTAACCTAGACACTCAAATGCCCAATTAAGGCTCAGGAGAGGCCTTAGCGGGCCTTTGGCATGGGTACTTCAACGAACTGAGGGGCATTATCGGCTTCTGCGCTCTTCGTCTTGGGAGTGCAGTGGAATCGAATTCCCTTGATAGCAAAAGTTGAACCAAGGGCTTCTTGGACCACCGTGGCCAGGAAACTACCAAATTGCCGATTCTCCTTCCCCATCGTGTAGCGGATCAAGGGTGTCGCGACTTCGTCCACGAGCCATCCGTCATCGAGGCCAAGCAGGCGATGCGACTTCGAGCTCAGCCATGTATTTGAATTGGGGATGCTCGATGATGACTCGCATTGCCGGAGAGCGAAATTCCAGGCAGCCACGAAGTCGGGGGGTGCGGTGGCCAGCTTCACGGGCGCCGCCGGCGACGATCGCGGCTCATCCGTGGCTCCCGCCGGCGCCGAGGGCGGCACGGCCGGCGCAGACTCACGTTCACGCTCTTTCGCGGCGGTCTTGCGAGCAGCAGCTGCTGCTCGACGAAGCATGAGCCAGGGGAGCTCGCGCCACTCCGGTGCACGAGCAATCCATGCCACTGCCTCGGCGGGTTCATGATCGTACAGCTCGGGGTGACGGTCGACGAAGAGAACGGCGAGGAGACCGCCGGGACTGAACACCGTGCCCAGTTCGTGACCGTGCAGGATTTCGATCATTACGTGCAGTTGTTGAATTTCTGTCCAGCCATCCTTAAGGGCTTTCGCCATGACCGACTTACTGCACTTGATGCGGGAGTTGAGCATCGCTACCGATGCATGAATGGGATCAGGAGTCGGCTGACCAGCGGAGGTTGCCGGTATCGCTGGTGCCGGTGCAGACATGCTGACGGTTTTGGTCACCACCTCCTCAGTCGACGTCGGCATCTCGGGCACGTAGACGAAGGAGGGCAGAGACCGCATGCGCCGTGTCGGCAATTCAGGCAGAATGGTCGTGTCCGCAAATACACCGGTGAGCTTGCTTCCATCCTCGCTCACGCCCAGGCGCATGACGCCTGCTGCGCTCAGCTCCTGCAGCGCTTGCGAAATGCGCGAACCGCGGCTGTACGGTGAGGAGTAGCGGTAACGACCGTTCACCCGCTCACCCCACCGCTCCTGCAACCAATCCACCGGGCATGAAAAGTTGGAATCTTTGCCCCGCAGGCTTGATAGAAACAAGTAAATGACACGTGTCAGGCCAGATTCTGGGAGGGTGAGCATCAGATGCCGATACGCCTTGACGTCGACCAACTGCCACAGGTTTCCGCGCGCGATATCGTTGGCCATGTAATCGCTGATCTTACCCTTGATCACGCCCTTCTCAGGGCGGCTCCCATCATTGACCAGGATCGTGAAGGGGGATGGCAACTCTTCAGGCTGCAGATGCTGCTCGATGCCATCCAGGTAAATCAGGATCTGCGTCGTGGTCAGGCGGAAGATCGAGCTGCGCAAGCTCGCGTAGGCGCCGGGATATTCCGAAGGCTCTTTGCCGAGCCACTCCAACAACCGACCGGCCTCGTACTCAATCGAGCGTGTCGTGCGCACCAGGCATTGCTGCATGATCGCCATCACGATATCGAGATCGCCGTACCGGAGCAGCCCATGCGGCGAGCCAATCGCACGAGCAGGCCCACGACGGCTCACTGGGTTGTGCAGCTCGATCGCCAGCGGCGCCGTCTTCACCTGCGAGCGATCGGCCTGGTCGGAGTAACGACCGGTGTACACGCGTCGGGTCGTGGAGAGAACCGAAGCAGATCGGTGATGATCCCACATGGGCGCCTCGGCCATCCAGGCGGGCAGGATGACCGGGTCGCGATCGCGCGTCTTCCAGGCGCCTGCGATCGCCATCTGACGTTCGCCAAAGGCGATTGCGGTGTCGGTGAAGCCCTCGTTCAGCTCGGTGCTGTTCAGGCGCGCGGGGGTTCGCGCGGTGCCCAGAATCCGCGGCACATGCGGCGGAGGTGCAATCGGGAATCCCGTAGGGCCCTCGGGTTCGACCACGATGGGGAGGTCAGACGGTTTGCGCCGACGGGCAGCCATGATCCTCAGCCAACATTCAGTAGATGCGTAGAACACAGCGGTTTAGGCGCCGAGACGAGCCGCAGGAGAGGGCCTAGCTGCAAGGGTCCGAAGACTAGCTTCATGGGGATGGCGCCTAGCTGCGAGGGTAGGAGAACTAGCTGCGAGGGTATATGAACTAGCTGCAACGGTCAATCCACTAGCTGCAAGGGTCCTACCAACTAGCTGCAACGGTCCATTAAACTAGCTGCAAGGGTATTTCGGACTAGCTGCAAGGGTTTTGTCAAGTCGTCATAAATTATTGCTTAATAATTAGTTCTGACTTAGTCAGAAACGCAACACAATAGAAGACACATGTATACACAAACAACAACACACAGAAGCGTGCTGCTGGTGGTGTAATTTTTAAATAGCAAACAGAAAAAAGTGCGTTTTAAATTACCAAGACGCTTATGGTTCCCGTCATGGATCACCCATGACCACCGAGGACACCATGGTTACCGCGACTTCCGCTCACCAACACCACGACGATCACGTACAGGATCATCAGGCCGCCGACGTTGCGCATGCCGCATCTGGTTTTACTGACTATCCAACGTATCGCGTCAATCAGCTGCCCGCCTTGCAAGGAAAGTTCGATCCCCTCGACGCCTGGAATGGACGGGTATTCGGTCGGATAAAATCCGAATCTCTCAACGACGGGCTGGCCTTCTCACTAGTGCCACGTGATGAGAAGGCGGATAAAGTCTATGCGATCGTCTTCGTGAATAACCATACGGCCACCACCCCGCGGCCAACGATCGAGGATCTCATTCACGGCAAGCGCAACACGACCCCGGAGTTGTCCGTGCAACTGCGTGGTCCGATCCTGATGGGGCTTGGCAAAATCGAGGGCATCGAGGGGGTCCGACCTGGCACCACTGCCCAGGAGCGAGCGGAGAAGGTCGCCAAGCTCATCGATATCAATCCGCGCGTCGGAAATCTGGTCGGCAAATATGAAGCCGCGCTCGATGTGCGTCCAGGTGAACACATCAACTTCCTGAACAGCATCAGCATTAAGGCGCGGCATCTTCCCGATGTGATACGCGACCTCAGCAACGCCAATAACACCAACGGCAATCAGCATGTGGGTGCCCTGCGCATGGCGCAGGTGCTCGAAGCGACGATGCGCCAGTTTGAGTACGACGGTATTCTGCCGCCGAGCGGATCGAACGATGTCATCTCCATTGATCGCTTCAAAGCGAATAAGCCAGGGACGGTCACTGGTGCCGATAAGTCGCAACGCCAAGAGCTGCCTGCGGTGGTTTCTGACGATGACGAACCACCGTTTTAAATGTCAGCATTAAAATAATCACATCATTTTACAGGGATATTCATGAAGCCCCATCATAGCGTTGAAACCGAAGAACATCTTGAACCGGCCTTTGCAAAGCCGCAAAAAAACGCGGAGGTTCTGGCTAATCTGCTGTCCGTATTGGAGCATGTCATTCCCGACAAGCAGGAAGCTCTGCGAATAAAAGATGGCCTTGAGAAATTCATTAAACACGCTTATGTGCCACGCGATCACAGCCATGCCGTGGTGGAGGGAATTCCGTTTCTTGAGCCTAAAAACAAGACAGAAGGCCTGGCGAATTTTGTGGCAGCGGCGAGACAAGCGCTTGGTCACCACAATGGTCATGAGGCCATGCAGTTACTTGCTGATTTGCAAAGTGATATCGGAAGAGTGTACGTTTGCGATGACGATGCTCAGTTGGTGCTCGCCGATCTGGTCAAGCTGGACGGCACGTCGATCGATCACAGCGAAGCGCTGAAACTCGTTGTCGATCGCGCAGCAGAAATTTATCGAGTCCCTTATAAAAACTCTCCGATTCCCATGTACGACTCCCAAAAAGATGGGGATTATTCAGCATGGCTTGTGGCCAACAACATCGATTGACGCACATAGCGTAGGGAGAGCCTCAACATGAAGCATAACTCGCAAGCAAATCACGATCAGCCGGTGCTAGCGACTAACTCGCACAACGAATGCGTAAAGGCGATCGAGAACGCCAACATGCGTTATTTCAGTTATATGGAGGGTGATCTTTCCATCGTTGATCTCAATATATGTGTTCGCCACTTTGAAGATGAGGTGCATGTGATTCAGGCCAATGGTGCGTATAGCCTCGAATTACAGGAAGCCTGCAATCCAGTAATCTGGCGTGGACAGGCAGGCGACCTACCAGCGATCCTGATTCAATTGAAGGAAGAACGACGCGTTGATTCAGTTGCTAATTTATCAAAAGCGCGCACGCACTGAGCGTCGATCGCCGGAGCGATCAGCTGATCGCTGGCGGCCGTTTAAGTCGCATAATAAGCGTGTTCCCGCCGGTGGTGGCCTCCCCATCATTAATTTATGCGGATTCATTTTCCCCCTCTAAGGGACGTTCATTCCCCTGTCTCGAAGTGGCGCGGTACCGGCGCCGGCGAAAATCCGGTGCTGGCGGCCGCTCAGGCCGCAAATTAACCGAGTTCGCGCCGGTGGTGCTCACCACTAGGTGAACCGGCCGCCGCCGGCCGGCAATCAGCTGTGGCTTCATCGCAGCAGCTCAGCCGGCGCCGGCGGCCCTTCAGGCTGCGAAATAAACGAGTTTGCGCCGGTGGTGCTCACCGCCTGGTGCACTGTCCGGCTGCGGCCGGCAATCAGCTTTGGCTTCACTGGCAGCAGCTGGTGCGCGGCATCGCCGCCGGCGATCGCCGTAGCGATCCGCTGCAGCTGTTGGCCGCTCAGGCCGCATAATAAGCGAGTTCGCGCCGGAGCGGTGATCACTTGGTGACTACCGCGGTCATGTGGCCTGGAATCAACCGTTTATTCGTTTATTCACGGCACATGGAGTCAGATCCTTACCCGAGTCGGAGGGTTTTTCCGAGGGCCTTGCCCAGCGCTTCGGCCGTTTCGATCATGACCGACTTGCCCTTGGCCAAATTGACCAAAACCGAAGGAGCCACATCTGCCCGTCGAGCAATTTCGCGTAGAGTGTTGCCCTTGTTGAGCTCCGCCTGGATGAGGTCGCGAAGTTGGTCGGCAACGGTTTTTCTGGAAGGCATGAGCGAAAGTTTCATTCTTGACCTTGGTCTTACAACGCGCATTCAGGAAACATTGCTGGCCGATGCACCTGGTAGCCGGTGCCCTCGGCGGCGGCTCCTTACCCGATGCGGAGTTTTTTTCCGAGGGCCTTGGCCAGCGATTCCGCAGTTTCCATGGTGACCGTTTTCCCCTGCATTAAACGCGAAACGACAGGAGCTGCCACATCTGCGCGCCGGGCGATTTCCCGTAGACTGGTGCCCTTGTTGAGCTCCGCCTGGATGAGGGCGCGAAGCTGGTCGGCAACGGGTTTCATGGCAGTCATTGGGTAAATATTTCCATTGGAAAGTCTGAGATTTCAAGTTGTGAAACGCATTGCAGCTTACCCGAGGGTGATTTTTATGCCGAGGGCCTGAGCTAACCGAGCGGCGGTATCGACATTTAGGGACACTTTGGTGCCTGACATGAACTGGTGCAACGAACCGACCGAATAGTCCGCTGCCCTCGCGATGGAATTCAGTGACCGACCCTCTGACAGCGCTTTGCGAATGGCTTCGCGTAGTTGGTCGGCAGCGGGTTTTACGGAAGCCATGATCGAAAGCTTCATTCTTGGCACTGATCCTACAACACGCATCCAGGGGGAGCTTGTCGTAACAGTTAAGGAGTCGGCAGGGTGAGTCCGAATCGATGCAACGCCTCTGGAATAACCGGTGCTACACCATGCGGCAACGCTGACGAGGCCAGCCAGCAGGCTCGAGCCAATCCCGCCTTGGCCAGTCCGCTGTGGTAAATGCGAAGACCATCATCGCCGAATTCCAGCGGCATGTAAACGAAGCCGGACTTGTGGAGATCACGGAATCGTGAGGTGGTCCATCGTAGGCCATTTCCTGTGTCCTCTGGCCACTCGGCACGCATCGGATGGGGCTTGGACACCAAGCCCCATGGAACACCTCGAAATGTCATCAAATTATTTTTGGCTGGGTGAACCCTAACGAATTGCGCCAGGTTACGAATGTCGATTATTGGTCGTCTCGATTGATCGGAGGAAACCATATTTAACCAGTGTTCGACGTAGACTAGGAGAGCTAGGTCATGATCGATAATCCGTCCTGCTGGCGGATTAAAGCCCTCAATTTGTACGAGATGTCCTTGCTTATTTATCAGCTGGATAATGGCTGGCCAGGCCGCGCGTAGAAGATCAAGATCATGCGGGGCTGCAAGCGTACCACCATCGGCGAGCTGATAGCTGGGCGGGATCAGTGGTAGCACTTCTCCTGATTTAGTAGGTGTAATAATTTCCGATAAAACAGTTCGCGCCGGCGCCACGAGTGGCAGCGATGACCGCATTGTACGACGCGAACCCCTTGTCATTTATTTAGCCAACACACGGCCTCCGCTGCCGCGCCAATGCGCGCGCGCGTTGCCGTGAATTCTACCGAACGTGCCGGGTCAGATTCAGCGTACCCACGATTGATAACTGAGGGGCCAACGGCAACTGGAACAGAGAGCTTCACATCCTCAAGATTGATCGTTCCGCTTGCGGGAATGGCTTGAGTGGGATTTGCGTAGATGAAGTACGTTTTAGCATCGCCCCCTTCGCCTCGTTCCGTCTGGGACCACGGCAGGTGACCGATCACCTCGCCGTTATCTCGAACGAGAATTACACGCGAGCCCTCGCTCAGAAATCCTTTATGGCTGATGTGACGAACCTGAGCGGCGCGACCGATGTAGGAGCAGCTAACACCAGCTCCCAACCGTCCCGCTGCCACATCAAGTGGCTCCTCTCTGCCGACGAGTACGAGTGCATGATTTACATGTTTACCGTCATTTTCAGATACGTCTGGTGACGCATCCGGTGTCGGTGACGTCGGCGGTGTTTTAACGACTGGCTTGGTTGTTGCGAGCTTTTGAGTTACCCCGGCATGCGCCGGTGCAATGACTGATGGTGATGCTGGTGCTGACGCAGTTTCCGGCGCCCTGGGACTGGCTGCTGGTGGCGTGACGGGTGATACCCTCGGCAGTGGCGTCCATGCTGCAGTAGCCGGAGTTGCCGAGGCCATCGGTGCTGGTGGAATTCGCGAAGCGTCTGCCACTTCGTCAGCTTCAACACCTGCATAGTCACGGCACCGGGTGGCTATCTCTTCACACGCCCTCGCTATTCCAGATGCGACAAGTTTGGCATCGCGTGACCGTGGGCGCACTGTGCACAGCAGGGCCACATCCTTATTTATAGAGGTGATGAGCGAGGTGATCTGGGCAAGTGATGGCGGCAGCGGTGGCGGCAGCGGTGGCGCAACTGGCTCACTCCGTTGAAATTCTTCTCGCTTCATAACGACCTTGCGCTTCATCACGACATTAGGTTTATTTTTACCAGCCGCTTTTTTGGTCCCCTTGCCGGTCGCCAGAGGAGGGCGTGATGACGAGGTGCGCTTGTTGTAAACCATGGTAGTACCATGTACCAGAGCGCACAACAAAAGCAAGTGGGATGTGAGGCGACACGAATGGCTGAAAATGCGGCGAATTCTCTGGCCGCATCGCCAGCCCGGTCTGGCCGACAACGTCGATGAGCGTGCCCTTTCGGCGTGGTGGCGGCGTCTAGTCGCAGGTCTGCCGTTGCCGCATCGTCTTGCCTATCATTTGGTT
>JAYVTR010000243.1:0-3323 GCA_043788625.1 Planctomycetota bacterium | reverse complement strand
GTCATAGTGGCAACGTGGGCTGTACGTCATGTGGTGGAGTCCATAGCGGCGATTTGCCGAGCAACCTCCCCAGCTTATCATTAAAGCGATTTTATCGGTCGCGTAATGCTGGGTCGTCGGGAAGCCTGGGCGAGAATCATTTTCTTTCGACCGATGTGCAGCTGCGCCTGGATTGGAAGAATGCGGACGGGACAGGTGTAGTCGTACGGTTGTTTGAACCGGAGCACGAGGCCGAACGCCGATATTTTCTTGAACAGTCGAGCATGGATGCGCTTAATGATGGCGTCTTGCACGAAGCGAATGGGTTGAGCCGTGACGCACACATGTTTGACGTGCACGGCGTTTTGACCGCCAGCGGTACGCAGGCAGCGACGGTGGTGATCACCGATCGCGATGCGACGACCTGGACTTATTCAGTGTTTGATCAGGGCTTTGGGATGATGAATCGTGGAGCACGGTTAACCGCGATCACCGAACGCACCGGCGTGATGCGTGAAGTGATCACGTATGTGTATGCGGTTTCCGCTACGGACGCCGAGGTGGGTGGCGACCGTGCTCGTTTGTGGGAAGTGATGCAGGTGACAGCCGCCGACGGCACGGCTGCGGCCTTCCACTATGATAATACCCTCCAGCGTGGCGGTCACTACGCGGTATCGCGCATTGTCCTGCCGAATGGTGCCGCGACGACGTTTACCTATCGTGGAGATACCCTCACGGCTCAAATTTTGACTGATGGGAGCGTGGCAACCTTTGCCGTGTCCTATGATGCCATATTGCAGAAAGTGAAGACGGTCATTAGCGATCCAGCAGCCGAGCCCGATCATCAATTTAAGACGGTGTGGTGGACGGGGTCGTCGTTTATTTTGCCCGATCACACCGCCATTGCGCAAACCGTTGGTCAACTCAGACGCATTGATAATGGCGCTGGCGAAACTGTCTTAGTCGCCTGGAGCGGTCAACCCAACAGTCTGACCGCCAGCGAATCCTCGGCCTATCTATGGCACGCAGATCGTGGCCTGGTGCACTATACCGTTACCGAAGGCGCTATCTTGCCGACTTCGCGTGCACGCGCCGAGCATTTTATACGCGGCCAAGATCCCTTTGCGGCGATACTGTCGAAGCGAGAATTATTCAAGACCGATATCAGACTCGAGGTTCTCCCTGGACAGAAAGATGCGCTTGGTCATCAGCGAGAAGCAACTTTCGATGTTACCAATCGCCGAGTGACAAGTTTTACCAATTACGACGGCTCGACGTTTACAACAAGCTATAATGCGTTTTCTCTTCCTCTCATTGAGACGGATCAGCTTGGTCGTCAGACGAGGTCGACCTACGACGCGCACGGTAACTGCCTCAGCAAGATCAAGGGGAGCGGCAATGAAGTCAGCACCTGGCGCTGGGAATACGAGGCGCGGGGCTTGGTAACCGCCGCGATCGATGCCAACGGCAGCCGGACTGACTACACCTATGATGCAGCCGGTCGTTTGGTGGAGCTCGTCGAGCCTGCCGATGCGCCTGGCGATGTCCGTGCTCGACAGCGCTTTATCTACGACGCTGCCAGCCAGTTATTATCGCATACTGATGCAAGCGGGCGTTCGGTTACCTATGCCTATGATCTGCGCAGTCGGGTGATCCGTACGACCTATTCCGATGATTCCGGTGAAACCACGGCTTATGGGGCAGGAATGCAGTCGGGATTGGTGATCGCGAGCACCGATCGCAATCAGCATACTACGTTATTTGGTTATGACGCCGCTGGACGACGCGTGCATAGCGAGTGGGCCAGCGGCACGCCGGAGGTACTGGGCGAGGACTGCACTTTCGTCAAAGGCAGCGCCATCCATAAAGCGACCTGCATCCATGGCGGTGACACCACTGCCTACGCCTTCGATGCACTCGGCCGCTTGGTGAGCGAGAGCACTTTCCCCAGGCTCGGGCAGGCACTCACCACCGAGCATCTTTATGACGAAAAAGGTCGTGATTTCTGTCAGCTCGATGCCTATGGCCGGTATGTGTACCGCGTCTTCGATCCGCTTGATCGCGTGACACGTGTGGTGCGGGAATTGGTCCCCGGTGCCATCGGTGCTCCCGAACAGGTACAGGCCTTGGCGCTCACTGCCGCCCCCGCGCCAATCTTCTCGGGGCAGGATATAGGCACTCCGGCATTGCCGGGCAACAGTGTGGTCGCGGGTGCTGTCCCCGGTACGGGCACCGTTACCCTGCAGGGAGCCGGCGCTGATCCTGATCTCTGGGCCCCTACAGATCAGCTACACTTCTTCTCGAGTCCGCTTAATGGAGACGCAACTTTAACCGTCCGCCTTAATAGTCAGACCCAGCCTGCTCCATGGTCGAATACCGGCATCATGCTGCGCACCTCGATGGCTGCCGATGCCGCCTTCGTGGCGGTGCTGGTAAGTTGGAATGGCATCTCGATTCAATATCGACCAACCCTTGGCGATGTCGTACGTTGGCCGGGGGCCATGGCTGGGCCGCTCAGACAAGCCCCGATGTGGCTGCGGGCGCAGTCGATTGCGGGTATGGTGCACCTGGCGGTTTCGGATGATGGACAGCTGTGGACAGAATTAGCGGCATTGCCATTTCAGCGCCTCCCTGGTGCACGTATTGGGCTGTCGATTACCTCGCGTTTGGCTGCTCACTATGCAACTGCCGTCTATTCGAACATCTCACTGCAGATGAGCACGCCAGATGCCGGGCCGGATGCTGGAATAGCCGATAACGCCGTCATGGTGTATCTATCCGCTCTTGCGCGTGACTCGAGCGCGAATCCCAACTATGTAATTGAGGACACTGTATACGACGCCAGCGGAAAGACGATTGCCCGCATGGACGGTCGCGGCATTTGCTCAACCACCAGCTTTGATTCCCAAGCCCGCATCTCAGACACAACCGAGGCCAGCGGCACGCCGGATAGCGCGGTCACGACGTCTACCTATGATGCGCAAGGCAATCGTATACGCGTGACGAATCCTCGCGGTTTCGTGACCACGATGAGTTATACTGGTCGCAATCTGCTGGCTGAATCGACCGATGCGAACGGCACTCCGAGTGCGGCAACCACCACCTATGAATATTCGCCTACCCGTAAAATAAAGGCTACGACGGATGCACTGGGGCGGGTGACATCCACTCTCTATCACGTGTGCTGTGATCGGGTCGCTGCCACCATCGACCCCGCCGGCTTCGTGACTGCCTACACCTATGATGGCGTCGGCAATCGTATTTCCATGACCGATGCCAACGGTCTGACGACGCTCACGAACTACGACGCCCGCAACCGCCCGCTGGCCATCATTAATGGCGCC
>JAYVTR010000242.1:0-14615 GCA_043788625.1 Planctomycetota bacterium | reverse complement strand
GGTTCCCATGACACCGTCACCGGCCCACTCGGCGTCTGCACCGTCACGACCTCTGGCGGGGTTACTTCTGACGCGGAAACGGGCTCACCAAATTGGTTGGCAGAACGGGTAGATCGGATGACATGGCACATGTTTACGACGCTTCGACAGCAGCCAACTGCGTTATGCAGGGTCATAGGTCTTGCTTACGCAAACACCAAAAAGCCAAGGACCAAGGCAGCAATGCACAACAGCAGGAAAATGCCGAAGAAGACCTTGGCGATACCTGCAGCACCTGCGGAGATATTGGTGAAACCAAAGAGTCCGGCGACGAGGGAGATGACGAAGAAGATGGCGGCCCAATAGAGCATGGTAAACCTACACGTGTACGGGTGACAAAGAGGAAGCGACAGATGAGCGCCAAGTACCCACCAGACGATGGATCAGCGCCAATTTATCCAGCACTATCGGGCTCATCACGAATGGATACCAGTCGTGCAGGCCGATGCTGCGATTGAGGCTGTTGCCGAAATAGGTCAACGGCAGCCACGATTCCAATAAGGCTGAAAAGTCGGTATCGCCGACAGCGTCGACCGGGGTGGCAGAAGTGGCGATCTCGTTAGCGGACTGGGTACGTCCTTCGGCGCCGATGGTGGTCGGCGCTAATTGCAGGCCGTAAGCCGTCGACAGCTCAACCGCATCGACCATATGCAAATAGTGCGCCCAGGTTTCGGCCCAGTCTTCACACGGATGTGCAGTCGCATAGGCACTGATGAAGTTCGATTGCCAATTTGACGACGGCCCAGCAGCGTAATAAGCTTTCAAAGCCTCGCCGTAATTCGCTTGTTCATCGCCGAACACGCCACGGATTTCGGCCAACACTTCGCTGCTAAATCCCAATCGGTCGAAAAAGAAATGCCCGCTCTCGTGGCGGAAATGACCGATCAAGGTGCGTAATGGCTCGTGCAGGTCGATCCGTCTTCGTTCGCGCTGCGCGTCATCGGCCTCGCTGAGAACGATGGTGATCAATCCATGGTCGTGCCCGGTCATACCCGTCGCAGGGAAGGAGAATCGCAGATCCGTCAACGGCAGATTGAGGCGCAATAATGTATATAAAAGGCGTCGTTTACTGCTCTCGAGTTGGCTCCATTGACGAATCTGCGGCAGGTCCTCAGCCGAGTGATTGATGGTCAAGGCGCAGCTTTGGCAGCGGCCGCCTTCGCCTGACATCGCCAACCAATTACAATCAGGGGCGCCACCACGACACCGATTGCTTTGGTTGGCGAGCGGATGGGTGCGCATGACGCACGTATGCGGATCAAAAACCAGTCCTTCACCACAGCGTATGCAACTGGTGTTCTCGAAAAAAATGAGATGGCTACAGTTGCTACAACGGAAAAGACGCATGGTTACCTAGATTTAAAGAGCGCGTAGGATGCCAATGGGACAATCACGTAAAACACTGATTTGATCCACCTATCCCGGGGTGGCGCTTGAAGAAAAATTTTTTAACCATTTGGTAATACCTGCAATGTGCATGAACTGCCGGGAGTCATTTGTGGCAGAATGCAGGGTCGAATAACTCGTTGAATTCACCAAAGTGAGCTGCGAGCGATAAGCGGAAGGTGTTATGACACTTCTATTATAGGTACATTATTAACTCTTTACTGACAAAGTCGCCCGGCACACATGTTACTGCGTAGCAAGCACCACTTGGCTAGATTATCTTTTCTACCCATTTTTTCCACTTTCTCTGCTTATTCTCATCTCTCTCATCTCTCTCATCTCAGCCGGCCAGACTTTTTTGAAACAATTATCGGTCGAGAAACGACCTTTAAAATTTAAGAGCCTCTCCATGCACGCCGCCGTTAACACATGTGATCTGCACAGATTCAAGGTGTTCACGGCCGTGGACTGCAACCTTATGCGCTGCGAGTCGGTGGGCTGCGATCCAATGGCCGGTGATGCGGCAGTCAGCGACCAACCGCCGAGCTGGGGTCGGCATGACCATTGAAGAAGGCGGAAGTCCGGCCATGAGCCTACGTCAGCGGGCCGAAGCGTGCTTTCTGCATGCGGCGACCACTAGCTCAGCGCCTTCATCTGCCGCCGAAATCCACCAGCAATTCCGTGAACTGCAGCTTTATCAAATTGAGCTGGAGCTGCAGAATGACGATCTCAGAAAGGCTTGTGAGCGTGAAGAAGCGGCGCGCACCCGCTATCGTGAGCTTTATGATTTTGCGCCGGTGGGTTACCTGTCGCTGACCGCGGCCGGCGTGATCATAGAAACCAATCTGGCCGCCGCGCGCATCCTCGGTCGAGAACGGTCACGGCTACTGGCGCAGCCGTTTGTGGCTTTTGTCGACACCCCCGATGTACCGGTCTTCAATATTTTTCACCAGCAGATCGTGCTGACTGATCAGCACCCAACGTGTACCCTCGCCCTGCTTGATAGCGGCTTTCCGCGATGTTTTGTGTATCTCGAAGGCGCGCGTTCGGCAGACGCGAGTGAGTGCCGGGTTGCGATCATCGATTGCACCGCGCGCATCCTGGCCGGGGAAGAACTTCAGCGCACCCAGACGCGCTTACGCGAGCACGAAATGAACGAGCTGATGCATGCCAATCGCCTGGCTGCTTTGGGCACGGTCATGGCCGGTCTCGTGCATGAGTTCAATCACCCGGCGCAGGTCGTCATCCTCAACCAGAAGTCACTGCGTTCGATCGTCCAATGCTGCATCGTCGAAGCCCAAAAGCACCACGGGCCGGCCCTCGGCATGTTGTCATGGGATGAGGTCGCCACAGTGGCACCAGCATTGCTGACCGATATTGAACACGCCTCTGAGCATCTTTACCAACTCATCTCAAGTGTGCAGAGCTATGCCCAGCCACGCGACGAGAATTGCGGATCAACCGACCTGACGACGCTATCCAGCGCCGCCCAGGCAGCGCTGCAATTGGTATCATCCTATGCCCGCCGCCGCCAGGTCTTGATCGAGAGTGATCTTGGCAACGCCGCCCTAAACAGCCGAGCCCCGCATAGCCGTCTTCAACAGATCATCATCAACCTGCTGCTCAATGCGGTACAAGCCTCGTCCGTGGGCGGTACCGTACGCCTGGCGTGCGAACTCATTGCGGGTTTTTCCGTGGTGCGCATCAGTGATGACGGACCCGGCATCGAGCCGGGGATTCTTGCCCATTTCGGCAAATCTTTCAATACGAGCAAGTCCGCCAGCGGCGGCAGCGGCCTGGGGATTTTGATTTGCATGCGTCTGGTCGAGACACTCAAAGGCAGTATCGATTTCCAAGGCCGCTCACCGCGCGGAACTATGGTCACGCTCGTCTTTCCCCAAGTGATTCCGGCATGAACGAATTTCTCATCATTGAAGATGACCTAGATGCCCACCGCGCCCTGCAAACCGTTTTAGCAGTGCAGGGGCTTGGTCGCAGCGACTTGGCGCTTGATGCGACCGCTGCTCGTATGGCTATCGCCAAGCATGCCTATGAGATGATTTTTCTCGATCTCAACCTTCCACAGCCAGTGGGGGAACAGCTGTTGCGTGAGATTCTCGCCCAGCGTCCCCGCCAGATAGTGATCGTTATTACCGGGCAGAACGAAGTCGCCGTAGCCGTACGCTGCATGCAACATGGGGCGCGCGACTTCCTGACCAAGCCGTGTGCCGGCCCACGTATCGTCGATAGCGTTATGCGCGCGCGCCAACCTCTCCTCCCACGCTGGGCCAATGACGGCCAGCTGCCGAGTGTCGACGAGGCCACCGACGCGGTCATTTCCGCCGCCATGCTGCGCACCCACGGCAATTTGACGCAGGCTGCGCAGTTGATTGGCATGTCACGATCGGGCATGGTCAAGCGTTTGGCCAAGCGCCGGCAGACACAGCATCACCTCGTCGTCAGCAGTCGTCGTCCGTGACTCGGAAAGACTGAACACCAGTTGAACAGCGCTCAGCCTGCGCATGGTCCAGTGCATGCGCACCATCCGCATCGGCTGGCTGCTCTTCATCACCGTTTTAAAGCGCCGACTTCAATACCGCGGCGACCTGTTGCTGCAGGGTCTTGATGAAATCATGCGCGGGCTGGTGGCCCTGGCGATGTTGCAGATCTATACCAACAAAACCCAGGCGATCGCCGGTTATAGTGCCGATCAGTTGCTGTTTGTGCTCGGCTTTTCCTTGGTGCCGATCGGTTTGTTCCATTGCTTCTGCGGCAATCTCTATCAGTTGTCTTCTACCTACCTGATCAATGGGGCGCTCGATCGGGTGCTTTTGCGACCTTATCCCTCTTTTTTGCAAATCTGTTTTGACCGCATTGCCATCGAAGACCTTGGCGGAGCGATTATGGGCGTCGTCATCATGGTGGTGGCAGCGGCGCGTATTCCGAACCTGGCCTTTGATCCTGGCCACATACTCCTGTTGCTGCTCATGCAGCTGTCCGCCCTCGGCGTGGTGGTCGCTGTGTTCATGGCCTTTGCGGCGACCGGATTCTGGTTTGAGGACCGGGTAGGCATGGTACCGCCAGTGTACAACCTGATGGAATTCGGCCGCTGGCCTAACAGCATCTACCATTGGTCGCTGAAATTGCTCATTTCAGCGCTCATTCCTTTCTCGTTCGTGGCGTTCTATCCAGCCAGCCTGTTCCTCGGCCATCAGCCGACACCGTGGTGGCCAGGTCTGGCGACGCCAATAGTGGCGGTGGCTGGCCTCGCTTTGGCAAATCTGCTGTGGCAAAAGGGGATCAGTCGGTATCACTCATCTGGCTCGTAAGCAGTTGAAGAGGTTGAACCTTTACCATTGTTGCGCGTTCAGTCCCCGTTGGAGCGTTTTGCTATGGCCCGTCATCTCGGCTTCGGTTACTTAATCTTCGCCGGTGTGGTCGGCACCGTGGTCGGCGTTGCGGTGTTCGCCCCGCAGATTCCGCGGGGATGGTGTGGCGTGCCACTCAAGCCGGTCGACGAAGGTGCCGCGCCGGTGCTACCTGGTGATATGCAGGTTAGCCTTGAGGCTAAGGACCACGAAGCCGCCCTGGCGACGACGGTCAAGCTGGCAGCGCCCGCCGCACCTAGCGTCGCCGGCCCAGTCATCGCTCCCGTAGCCACCGCCGCCCCCAAGCTGCCGGTGGCCGATGGCAAAGCCGCGACTTTATTAGCCGAGGCAGAAAAAGCCTACCACCTCTACAAATTCGATGTGGCGATCAGTGCTGCTCGGCACGCTCAAGATGCGGCTGGCACGCCAGCGCAGACCCAACGGGCGCGCGATATCACCACCCTCGCCCCGCTGATGCAGCAACTGTTCGCCAAGTTGGGCGATCGCGATGAGTTGGCACGAGGCTATGATACGAATCCGAGCCTGGTGGCGATCAGCGGTGGTCGCGATGTGACCTATGCCGTGCCGATTTCCGGTGGCGACAAGGACTCACCAGTGGTTGATAAGGATCCGCTCGGCTATATCGCCGCTCAACGCAAAATCGGTAAAGTCAATTTTTTGATCAAAGGCAACAAAGGCTTTATCGCCACCGAATTACCTGATGCGAACCTCGGTGACATCAAGTTGGTCGATCAGGTCGCCATGCACAAAAGCAAAGCTGTGCAGCTGGAAACCTTCCGTAAGACCCTCGTCGGCGGCGAAGCCCGCGATCCCATGGCCTGGTATGACCTGGGGCGTTTTGCCTATCAGAATCGTCTCGACGAATACGTCGTCGACGCCTTGCATCAGGCCCTGCTGCTCGATTCGAAATTGGCGTCTACAGTGCGCGAAGATCGCGCCGGCGTGCTCTACGCCAATCTCATCTCACACATGAAAAACGGCAATAAGATGCAGGCTGCCTCGTACATGTCGATTATCGACCGCAAGTATAAGGATACCGAACAAGGTCGCCAGGCACGGTTGTATTACGAAGGAAAGACCAACGAACTGTTGGCTGCCGCCAAGGAATCGCAGCGCCTAGCTGACGAAGAAGAAGCACGGCGCTTGGCCGATATCAAGGCGCGCGCCGCCACGATCGGCGTCGTCGCGATGATTGAAGACCCGGTCATCGAGGACCCACCGGCAACCTTGACCATCACCGGCAAGCCCGACGAAGCCAAAGCTCTCGCCCTTTACGAGCAAGGCGCGAAATTTTGCTCAGATGCCATTGATAAGGGCAACTCACCTGAACGCGACCGCTTGTATGGCGAAGCGATCAAGGTCCTGGCCCAGGCCGTGCCCCTCCTGAGCAAGCTCGCTGAGGCTGAGAAAGATCCGGGCAAACGCCAATCACTTGAAGCCAAAGTCGTCGAAGCCAACCAGATGAAATTCGGTGCGGTCAAAATGCGACGCCTTCATTGAGATAAGCCAAAAAATCGTAGCTCTGAAGCTCTCGCTTGGCCCGTGGCGTCATCACGCATAGTCCGGCTATGATTCAGGTTGCCGCCTTTTACCGTTTCGCGGTAATTCATGATCCAGCTGCCCTGCGCGAGACGCTGCGCACTTTTTGCCTGACGACCGACTTACAGGGCACCCTCCTCATCGCCGGTGAAGGCATGAACGGCACCGTTGCCGGTAGTCCAGCGGCAGTGGTGGCGCTACAAGCTCACCTCGAAGCCATACCGGGATTTTCCGACCTGGCCTATAAGATGTCGTTTTGCGACGAGCAACCGTTTGGGCATATGCGGGTGAAATGCAAACCTGAAATCATCACCATGGGATTTCCCGAGCTGCCGATCGCCGGGCACACTGGCACCTACGTTTCACCCGCCGACTGGGATGCGCTGATCACCCGCCCCGATGTCGTGGTGGTCGATACCCGCAATGATTACGAAGTATGCGAGGGCAGCTTTACCGGCGCCATCGATCCACAGGTGTCAAGTTTCAGTGAATTCCCCCGCTGGGTCGACCAGCACCTTGATCCGCAGCGCGATCAGCACGTCGCCATGTATTGCACTGGCGGCATCCGCTGCGAAAAGGCAACCGCCCTCTTGCGCGCCAAGGGCTTTGCTAACGTCTACCACCTTGAAGGTGGTATCTTGAGTTATTTTGCTGGAAAGAATGGCCACCCGGGGACGTGGAATGGCACTTGTTTCGTATTCGATCAACGGCGTACCGTTGATATCAACCTGACGCCCGCACCTGACAGCGCGCGTTCACAAGCTCTGCAGGATGGCGTCGACGAGGCTTAAAAATCGACGGTGGTCTTGAGCGCGAATAAATCCCAGTGCTCATCGACACCACCTGGGTTATCAGCAACCAGAGCCATGCCGGTACCGATGATGTGCTGATACTCAGCTTTTATCGACCAATGGTTGGTGATGCCCCAACGGACTGCCAGTGAAAAACGCGTCGTGTTGGGGGTATCTAAATCGTTGACTCGGTCCCAGAGACGCTCAACCGTGGCTGTGGTATCGACGTCCATCGGGAAATGCCACGAACCCGATACATAGCTCCCGCAGTTGCGGTCTTTTTGTATGACCAATGGTGCAATTGGCTGGCCACTGGCCGTGGTCGCCTGCACCGAATTCGTGCCCCGGGTAAAGTGCGCCTCAGTGACGAGGGTCAAAGCCCCACGCTCATAGATGATCGACGGGATGAAATCCACATAGGTATCCGCCTGAGAATGCAGAACGACACCATTGGCCAGTGTGCCGGTGCCATGCAGATCTTTCAGCACATTAGCGGTGAAGCGTGTCCCCAAACCGCTGATCGGGGTGTGCCAATGCAACATGCCGCCCCAACCGTAATCGATTCCTAGCTCACTCATGGTGCCGAATCCGGCATCAGTCAGATACGATGCGAAACCGCCGTCCAAAGAGAGATGCGTGGTGCCGACGTATGCCGAATACTCGATCGCGCCGCACGGCCCGAGATGGCAATAACCGAAGGCTTTGGCGCCGTCCGTGGAATTGTACAGATCGCGGTTACGCAACGCGTAGACACTGGACGACAGTAAAACGGTGGCCCGGGCGGCATCGACGTCGCGCACCTCATTGTAGAGACCCGCCGGAATTTTCACCCGGCCCAGTTGGAATCCGAATCCATCACTCGGTCGCCATTCGCCATAGAGCCAATCCAACTGCGCCCGCCCATTGTCATAGCGCTGGAAGTCTCGAGCGAAAAGCTGTCCTGCTACGCGCACGGTGGGCAATGGGTTGAGGGCCACATTAGCCGCCGCTTCCCAAAATTCACTGGTGCCGGATGTCGATTTTCCCAACCACTCATTATCGGTGGTCTGCAGATAGCCGAAGCTGACAAAGCTATGCACCTCGGGATGGAGATCGACATCGCTCGCCATTACCACCTGGGCGGCAAGCCATGCAGCCAACAGCCCCTGACCACTGCGCATCAGTGCATACATCATGGCATACGTGCGGCATGAAGTTCAGCGGGCAATCGAGCGACATCCAGATGGGTCAACAGCAAAAGCCCGCTCGGTGTGCGTCGCAGCATATCGAATGCCTCGCCATCACTGGCCGCCATCAAGGGCAGGCTGCGCCCACCGCTCCCGAAAACCAGGCGTTTCCAGCCGCGCAAGAGCCGAGAGGTGTCACGCGCGGTCAGCTCGTGTACGGCTAATTCGCCGGCTTCACTTTGTGCCAGAATAAGCGTGATGCGTTCACCACTTGGCAATGACGTCACCCGCCCGGTGAGCAGATCAACTACACGTTCGCGGGTCAGGTCCCCAAGGTTCATAGCCGAATTCACCACCACGAAAATTGCCGGCTCGGACAAAGGCAGAGTCGCCTCTTGAGACGCCACAACCGGCAAAGTCGACTCAGCACTTTCAGCAGCCGCGGTGGCGTCCAGTCCCCAGACCAGCAGCGCCAAACAGAGTATGGATTGAGTGACCGTTTTCACCAAAAGCTCAAAAATCTAAGGTCGTTTTAAGCGCAAAAAGATCCCAATGATCTTCAAGGCCATCTGGGTTGTCGGCCCTCAGCGCCGCGCCGGCGCCGATCATATGTTGATATTCAACTTTTACCGACCAATTGATGGTGATGCCCCAGCGAGCCGCCAGGGAAAAACGCGTCGTGTTGGGGGTATGCAATACACGTGGGTCATCCCACAGACGTTCCACCGAGGCCGTGGTATCTATATCATGCATAAAATGCCACGTGCCAGACAGGTATCCGCCAGCGGTACGGTCATCGAGGATACGCGTTGGCGCTACCTGCGTCCCACTGCTGTTCTCAGGGTAAATTTCTGCGCTCGTGCTATTGAATGCCGCCTCACCGACCAGGGTCAGAGAACCGCAATCACAAATGACTGAGGGAATGAGTTTAAAATAAGACTCTGTGTACGCATCAAGGATGAGGTTGCCCGGAGGAGTACCGGTCACATGCAATCCGCGCAGGTCGAACGCCGTCAAGCTCACCCCGAGTCCAGTTACCGGTGTATGCCAGTGCAGCATGCCGCCGTAGGTAAAATCCGCGCTGATGTTGTGGATCTCGCCCAGGCCGATATCGGTCAGGTAGCCCGAGAAACCGCCGGAAGTCGAAATACTGGTGTGCCCAAGAAATGCAGCGTACTCGAGCGATCCGCACGCCGCAAGATGAGCGAATCCAAAGATCTTACCACCGTCCGTAGAGTTGTAGATGTCACGCGAACGTTGCGAATAGATGCTGTAGGGCAAGAAGATCGTCGCCCGAGCCGCGTCCACGTCGCGAATTTCATTATACAGTCCCAGCGGGATCTTCACCCGTCCGACTTGGATGCCGAGCATATCTTTGGGCAACCATTCGGCGAATAGCCAATCGACTTGCACCCGACCATTGTCATAGCGTAGAAAATCACGCGCGAACAATTGCCCGGCAACACGTGTTTGCGACAGCGGCATGACCTGGGCATTCGCCGCTGCCTCCCAGAATTCACCAGTACCGGCCGTTGAATTGCCCAACCAGTTATTACCGGTTGTCTGCAGGTAACCGAAGCTGACGAAGCTGTGCACCTCTGGGCTTAAATCGACATCAACCGCTACCAGCGTCGGCGCCAGCAAGTTGAGCATAAGGCATCTCACGCAGAGATCTTTCCGGCAACCACCTGGGCGACCACGTTGCTGAGATCGTAGAGACGGTAGGGCTTTTGCAGAAAACCACTAAAACCCTCGCTACACATGTCCACCGAGCCGCAGTCGCGGTTGAAGCCGCTGCACAGAATGGCACGTACCTGCGGGTCGCGTCCGCGCAGCTCGCGCAAACATTCGCTACCGCGCAACACCGGCATTTCCATATCGATCAAGACCGCGGCAAACATGCCCGGGGCATATGCCGCCACACCCTCACGCCCATTAATGGCCTCAACCGTGCCGTAGCCCAATGACTGGAGCATCTCTACGGCAGTGCCTCGAGCGAGGTCATCGTCGTCGATAATCAAGACCTGGCCATGGCCGCGAATCGGCTGGCCTGCGACAGGTTCGGCCTCGAGTTGGGCATTGGAAAGCGGCAGCAGCAAGCGGAAGGTGGTGCCGCGACCCAAAGTGCTGCTCACTTCGACCGCTCCATAATGATCGTGCACCGTACGCAGCACCGCCGGCAATCCGAGGCCGGTACCTTTGCCGATCGGCTTCGTGGTGAAGAACGGCTCGAACAAGTGTCGCCTTGTATCCGGTGACATTCCACTACCGGTGTCGGTGACCAACACTTCGAGGTAGGTGCCTGTCCTCAACGGCGGAGCGAATGCCAACCCGGCAGCTTCACTGAACACGCACACGCGGGTAGAGAAGATGATCCTCCCCCCCCCTGGCATCGCATCACGGGCATTAATGCCGAGATTCAGCAAGGATGTCTGCAGCGGTGTCGCATCACCGATGATGATACTGTTGGCGGCAGCTAGTGATTGTTCGATGCTGATGGTTGATGCGACGCTGCGTTCGAGCAGGGCGCAGGTATCACGAATGACCGCATGCATTTCAATCGGCGTCGAGCGCTGCGCGCGTTTGCGGGTAAACGCCATGAGCTTCTGAATCATCGCCGTAGCCCGTTCACTCGCCTGCAGGATGCGTTCGACCAAGGTCGTGGCACGTGCGTCCGCGGCTACTCGACGATGCAGCAGCTCGGCCGAGCCGACGATGCCGGTCAAGACGTTATTAAAGTCATGAGCGATACCGCCGGCAAGCTGGCCGACGGTTTCCATCTTTTGCACCTGCCGCAACTGCTGGTCAAGGTGGTTACGCTCGGTGACATCACGGAAGGCAACGACGATCAGGTCGCCCTCGGGCTGCGGTACGCGGCCGATGCTGATCTCGGTATCGATTTCACTTCCCTCTTGATGGCGCGCGCGCCATGGCGCTGGAAATTTCGGCGGCTGGCCCATCAATTCACCCAAACGCAATGACGATAGCACGCCATCTGGTTGCGTCTCGGGGGCCAGATGCGCCGGATCAACCCCGAGCAAACGCTGGGCATCAGCGCCAAAAAGTCGGCAGGCACGTTCATTGGCATCGATCACCTCGCCATCGCGCAATACCAAAACGGCATCAGCGGCGGCGGCGAACAACGCCCGGTAAAGGCGCTCGCGTTGACTCAATGCATGCATGGCGGTGCGTAAGTCGGCCTGCGAAGTGCTGACATCGCCGGCCATGCGATCGACCGCTATGATGAGACTGCCAATTTCATCGTGGCGAACCTTACGCCATGCGGGTGGCTTCCCACCTTGCGCCAAACGCGCCACTTCATGCTGCAGCTCATGCAACGGGATCGCCACCCGCCAACGCAAGATCAAGGCAATGGAAACTGCCAAGACACCGATAGCCAAGACACCGATCGATAACGATTGTTCAGCCGCGCGCCGCGCGGGCCCGATGACCAGTTCCGGGGGCAGATGCGTAATCACCGCCCAGTCTGGCCCGGCAATACGCGAAACGGCGATCCAACCATCCTGGTTAGCTGCCGCCATGACGCCGGTGTCAATTCTCTCGGCACCGGAAATCGCCGCTGCGAAGCGACTCGGCAACACCACATGCGCCTGGCCGGGGGCTTCCGCCGGCGGCAGGGAATTGGTGCAGGCAATCGGCCGACCCTGGCGATCGAGTACGGCGGTGACCGTTCCGGTAGGCAATCCCTCGCCGACCCGCGCCAAGAGTTCTTGGATAGGCACCGGGTGGTACACCGCCAGACGATGACCATCGGTCAACACCGGCACTAAGGCGGTAACGCACCAAGTGGCGGTGCCTGGTTCAAAGTATGTTCCGGACCACCGCACAGCGCTGCCAACTTGATTGAGTAATTCGACTTCTGTGGTCAACAAGACCGGATCATCAGGCAGCATGGTCGACGACAGATCAGCATAGCTCGCACCCCAGGTCGTCAACCACGATGATGACTCGCCAATGGCTATAGCCGGAAGCTGGTCACACCATGAGGGACCCAATTCGCCAAGCACGCCGATGGCGATCGACAGCGAGCGCTGTGCATGTTCATCAGCGGTGGCGGCGCGCGCCAGAAAGGCACCCAAGGGCGCATCACCCGTAGTTGGCATGAGGCGAAAGGTGCCATCATCACGTAGTGGAAATGCGGGCACGGCCGACGCAGACGCCAAGCGTTTGCGCAACACATCGCGACATTGCAGAAGATTGCGCTCGGCCTGTAAAAAAACCTGATCATCGACTTCAGCCCGACGCCGCGCCTCGAGTGTCAACTCGCGCAAGACGGCAGTGCGGTTGGCGGTGGCCAATGCCTGATAATTAAACCAGCTGGCAATCGCCACCACCCCAGCTGAAACCGCGACGAGTGGGATAAGAATCTGCCAAATAATGCCATAGCGACGTAACACAGGTCATGTAACATTATGATTATATTTATGGCAAGACAGACAGAAAGTTTACTTTGATAATCACCTGCTGCGCTGTAATCCACGCACAAACATGTTTTTAAAAACAAAACTGTGTTGCTGGTATATGTCAATCACCACTGTCTAGTGAAGCGCATTTTTCTGATGCGCATTTATTTTTTATGCAGGTCAGCCAGTTGTTTATAACGATAATACACTTCTAAACTCAAGGTGTTATAAGCAGTGGTCAACACCCGCCCAAGATCACTGCCGTGGAACCCACCACCCTGCCAGTCCCATGAGCCGTCACGACAATCGGTAGTTTGACATTGTGTCTGCACCAACTGATCGCGCACGGTGGCATTCCAGATCTTCCACCGCTCACCGCCCAGCTGGAAGACTGCCAAGGTGTTATAGTAGAGATAATAGGCATTGGTGGGAAAGGTCTTCGGCAGCTGCGTTTCCATGACGGTGTTGGCGAGCGATTCGACCAGCGCATCACCCTGCACACGGCCGAGGAAGAGCGCACAGGCGAGGCCGATCGATTCACGCCCAGCATCACCATCCAGTTTGTTGTCACGGTCGTGCCACGTATAAAAAAATCGTGATTTATCATAGGCGGTGATGTCCTTGGCGTCCTTCCACACCTGCTTATCGCCGGCACGCTGCGCAGCGACGGCGCTGTTGGAAGCCTGCCAGTGCCGTGCGAGCCAGTGTTTCGCACCGTCCATTCCTTTTCCCACATTCACACCGCCGGCAAGTGCTGATTTCAAGGCCATGACATTCCAGCCCGTCACCGATGCGTCATTGCGATCATTGGGCTTGTTATAATCCCAGCCCAGACCGCCGACATAGCCATCAATACCAGTGACGCTGTCTTGATTCTGATGCGTCAAGATTTGATCGACGCCTTTTTGCACGGCTTCGCGCAATTCGGGATCAGCGGTCATGGCATACGCTTCGGCGAGAGCCATGACGGCAATGGGATGCTCATAATTACGTTTGCCAAAATAGCCGTTGCTGTTTTGCACGGATAACAACCAAGCAATGCCGTTTTTAACCGTCGTGCGATATTTGCTCGGGGTTTTGTGATCCTGACCGAAACCGAGAAAACACAGCACAGCATAACCGGTCATGGCTACATTCGCGTCAGATGCGTCATGCAGTTTCCCCGGCTCACACTTGACGCCTTCATGGCAATTCTGGTAGTAAGCGTCCGACTCCCACGAGCCGTTGAGACCTTGGTGGCGTTTGAACCAGCGCAGGCTGCTTTCAACCGCACAGTCCGAGGCCCTGCTGGCATTATACCATCTCGCTGCGCACTTATGCCCAGTTTTGCGATTATCCATGAGACCGGCGCCGCCGCCGCCAACACCCATGTTTATCGCCATGCCCGGACCACCTAACTCGGTAGCCGCAATGGCATCTTCGCGATTCATGTCGCTGTGCATTTCGCTTGGATATTCAGTGGTATTGTCGATCACTTCTGCAGTGTCGACTGCTGCCACTGCCGACATCTCGCATTCAGGCATCTGCGGCATTTCGGGTTGTGCTTCCAGTGCGCGCGGTGTCTTGATTTTTTCTGCTTTTTTATCCACCACCGTCACCGGCATCACTCGCGTCACAATCGCATCTTGCTCTCTTGCGCGTGGTGCCGCTTGCACCACCAACCACGCGAAAATCAACACCGAGCCATGTATGCCTGCGCTCAGCAACCAGCCCGAGGTATTGCGTTTGGGCGGCGAATTAGCGGGATAGACAACAACCGTTGGCACGAGCGAAGCAGTGGTACGCATGGTGTATCATCCCATGGCATTCAACGCCCACGCTCGGCAAAGGTTCAAGCAGGAAGCGTTCCTGCGAAATAAAATGCGGCCGGCCTACCACCGG
>JAYVTR010000241.1:0-7761 GCA_043788625.1 Planctomycetota bacterium | reverse complement strand
CGCCACGCTGGCAAGAAGCGTCCAGGTGACGCCATCAGCACTCCAACTCGCCAGCGATTGGCCCTGGCGATGTTCCATGCGCAGCCATACCGGGAAGGTGGTCATCGCTACCGACGTCACGCCTACCGCAGCAGCGCCATCATCAGGACGACGCTGCACGAGAATACCTGCCGCTGCCTTCATCACGAAGGTATATTCAGCATTCGCCGCATCTGAGCTGCGCAGCATCACGCCCGCTTTCGACCACGGATCCACTTGCGTCTGACTGGTGAGGCGCACGGTCAGCGAGCCATCGGTCACCAGCGACTGCCGGTAATATTGGAACTGATCCGTGGTGCCCGCGATATCCGTGCCGCCACCGTTGATGGTTCCGGCAGCGCCAGAAACCACGGAGGAGCCGGCGGGAAGCGGGGCGCCGATGTCAATGCCTGCAGGGACTGTCGGCTGAGTCGCCAGATTTGTGTTCACCATGGCATCCACAGGTACCGCTCCCGGCACCAATTCGCGCACCTGGCGAATGAGGCGCGATTCCTCATCGCGCACCAGGAAGGTCGTCCGACCGTAGGCGTCGGTATGACGATTGGCAACGCCACGCACATCATAGGTCGTGGTCGAGGTCAACGTCGTACCCAGCTTCGGGATCACCGAGGTCGAGGCCAAGCGGCCACGGCCATCATAGGCATAGGTGGTGGTATCACCGGCACGGACGCAGGTCGCCTGATGCTGACTGCTGCCGGGCACCCAGGTGCAGTCGTCGATGAGCACCGATGCCGTACCTGATGCCACCTCGGTATGGATACAGCGGCCGGTCGCGTCATAGCCGGAGGTCGTTACCACCCCGTTGCGGTTGGTGGAGGCCACAAGCAGGCCGGACATGGTACCGGCACCATACGTCTTGGTCTCCATGGACGCATCGGCGTAGGTCACCACGATCACCCGGCCACGTGCATCATAGGCATACTGCACGACCCGATTGCTGGCGTCCGTCTGCGCGGTTATTTGGCTCGCCGCGTTATAGGTAAAGGTCCGCGTTGCCCGCACACCCCCCACCGCATCCGCCGGCTCGATCACTTGCACCAAGCGACCCACGGCGTCATAGGTATAATCGGTTTGCGCACCGTTGGCGTCGATAGCGGCCGTGATCAAGCCACGCGCGTCATATTGCCAACTCCAGGTGCTGACCTCCGCGCAAGATCCCATCGTCTGGGTCAGGCAGTTGCCCGCCACGTCATAGGTATAACTGATGATGCGGCCGGCCTGATCTTTCTGCGTCAGTGGGAAGCCGAAGAGGTTGAAGGTAGCGGTACGCGTCTGCCCCGCGTAATCGGTGATGCTGGTGTTGTTACGCGTCGTAAAATCGAACGTGCCGCTTTTCCGCCGCCCCAGCGCATCCACCTGTCCGGTCAATACTTCGTGTCCCGTATCGGTCGCGAACACATCACTTTCGGTGAAACGCGTCAGTTTGGGATCTTGGCCCAGCGTAAAATCAGCCGCATATTTGCGCGCGGTGGGCAAAATAGCGGCGCTGGTGACCTCGATATACATCAGGCCGTGGTCCGCATGCCAGATATAGGTGGGTGCGGCGTAGCCCCCTGCCGATGGGCCGCTCCACGTCGCCAAGACGGTTTCACCAAGGCCATTGTCGATGCGGCGGATTTGGCCATAGACCTGCGCAATGGTGGTACCATCCGTCTTGAGATACGACGACCCCGTCCACCACACGGTTTTGAACTGATGATTCGGTTCGGCTCCAGGATCACGAATCACCGTTTTGACCTTTTGCAAGACGGTGTCATAGGACACGGCAAAGGCGGCGGCACTGCCATCCGGCAGGGTGATGCCGGTGAGATCGTTGCCGCTATAGGCAAATGTCGTTGCCGTCCCATTGGGCAGATCAATGCGCGTCACCGGATACCGTCCGCCGCGCTTGGTGACATTGTCATAGGTGAACGTCGCCTGGGTCTGATCAGCCGCTAAAATCTGCGTCAGCATCCACAGACGCGCACGATCGTTGCCCAGGTCGATCAACGTTGCCGCGGGCGCAAACCGATAGCTCACTGCTTGACGGACCACGCCATTGCGATCGGTGATCTTCGCGAGGCGCCCGGCACGGGCCGTCGTCCCGAAGCCCGCATCGATGGCGGTGTACGTCCACACGGTGCCATCGGTGTCCGTGACCTGAATAGTGACCACAGCCGTGCCGATGGCCGTCAATGCACCGGCAGCATCAAGCATCCGCACATCACGACTGTTGCCGGTCGATTCATGCAGCACACCGTCAATGGCGGTATCAGCCCCGACTTTTTCAGAGAAATAACGCTTATAAATCGGCTTCGCCGGATCAAATAAACGCACGGTGACGTTGGTCGCATCCGCCGCCGACCAGTCGAAACGCAGCTGCATGTCCGATGAGAGGAAGTGATTGTCGCCCAGGCTGCCATAATAGCCCCCGTTGCGCGAGCGGTAGAAGCGCCGCAATTCAACCGATGGCAAACCACGTGGAAGATCGGCGAGCGATGCGGCTGCTCTACATGACGCACACCCACCCACGGCACCGGGTGCCACGGTTTGGTAGATCGTCGCATCGTGGATATAGATCCCCGAATAGGGATTGATGACCGAACATGCAGCACTGCCCTCAGGAGGACAACAGACGCCTGGGCTACATTCGACTGTCCCCAGTGGACACGTTGTTCCGCCGTTATTGCAATCACCGGACGGATCACTCCCTATTTCGGCAGCTTGCAGCCAGCCTCCACTGACGAGAACCAAAAAAGTTACGAGCAGGACTGAAAAACGAGGCATGGTCATAGGATTTACGGTTGCGCTTGGGTGGCGAGTACAAATGGACTGTCTGGGTATAAAACGTGGACGACCACGCTGACCGTGCCGATGGCACCAGGGCTACCGGCTTGCACATACACGTCGTCGACCGTACCGGGCGTGGCGGTGAACGTGGTGCTGGCGAGGCCGGTATCATCAGCCAACACCGTGATGCTGGCCTGCTTATTGGGGAAGGCGCCGCCTTCGCGGCTGGCAAATGTCGCCACGGCGCCGGGGACGGTGCGCACCGAAATGTCGGTGCTCGACCCGGGCGAGATGCGGCGTTCGGACATGCCTTCAATCCGCAAAGCTGGAACGCCCGGTTGTGCCGTAGCCGTGGTGAAGATCCGCTTAGCATCGACGGTGCGCAGGGCCTGCTCGATCTCGGGGCTTAGCACCCGATGAGCGGCGGGGGACATCCGCTCCGACGGCACCACCGTCACTAGAGGAGCGGGCTGGACAATTGCGGAACCCGGCGATTTCGAAACTGGCGATGAGCCCGCTCCCTCAACCGATGTTGAGGAAGCGGGCGACCCCGTGCGATGTGCCGCACAGCCAGATGGCACGAGCCCTACAGCCAGGCATATTGGCGCTGTAATAAGCGATAAGAAACGAAGGGCGGGCATATGGGGTGCGCACGCTACGTGTCAGGTACAATACCACAATACGATGCACCTAGCGTCAATATAAGTTGCAACCATTGGCAAACACACCGCTGGGTCATTTGGAATCGATACGCTGTCGTGTATGATCGAAAACGAGTTCGAACACGAGCCCTATACCGGCGACTGCTTTTTTCTGTCATGGTCGGAAAAAGCAACCACGCGAAACATTACCTGCTACCAGCTGTTATTCCCTCACCAGCCGTCTCACCGCCAACCCGTTCATGACTCAACGGCATCCACCGCTCAACCAGCACCTGCAGATCCGCCAAGCGAATGGGCTTGCTGAGGTAGTCATTCATACCGGCATCCAGGCAGCGTTGGCGATCGTCTGAGAGCGCGTTGGCGGTAAGCGCTATGATTCGCAGATGGCGGGTAGTCGGCGACTGCCGCAATGCCCGCGTCGCCGCGAAGCCGTCCATCTCTGGCATCTGGCAATCCATGAATACCAGGTCGTAGGGCAGGCGCGTCGCCAGATCCACTGCCTCGATACCGTTGCCGACCACGTCCACCCGCACTCCGAGCCGTTCCAGCAGCCGACACGCTACCTGTTGGTTGACGAGGTTGTCTTCGGCCAGCAGAACCCGTCCGCGCAGTTGGCTCGCATCTCGCAAAACCGGCGCTGAAAGCAAATCAACTTGCTGAACCCCGTCTTGCAGAAGCGCCTGCACCTGCGATGGGCGCAGCGGCCGGAAAAGAAGAGCGTTGAAACCGAGCTTGCGCCAGTCGCGGAAGAGCGAGCGCTGCCCTATGCGGCAGATCAAGGCCATGCGCACCGTCGGCGGCTGTGCCCGACGCATAGCGACAAGCTCCTCGATCCCACCAAGTCCGGCATCGATGAAGATCACCTGCGGATTCACTTTTGGCACATCCATCGCCGCGAAAGAAGTAGCCGACACGTTGAACGCCGACAAGGAATCACCCACCTCGCAGGCAATGCCGCGATCTGCAAACCAGGTAGAGGCCCATGCGCGGCTTGCAGCGGTGCCATCCAGCCAAGCGACCGCGACCACAGATGTGGGCGTCACGGCTGCCGGTACGCTGACCGCGTCAGACAACGGCAGGATGAACCAGAATCGAGAACCCCTACCGGGCATGCTGTCGAAGCCGATCTTTCCACCCATGAGCTCGACCAACCGCCGACATATAGCCAAGCCTAAGCCCGTCCCGCCATAACGGCGCGTGGTCGAGACATCTGCCTGGGTGAACATCTGGAACAGCCCGCCTTGCCGATCGGGGGCGATGCCAATGCCGGAGTCTTCAATGGCAACGCGTAAGCCACCCATCATTTCGACATGTGGCAGAGCCTGGGAGATGCTCACCGTGATGGTTCCGTGTTCAGTGAATTTGACGGCGTTGCCCAGCAGATTGAGCAGGATTTGCCGCACTCTTCCCGCATCGCCGATGAGACCCGTGCTGACGCCGTAGGGAATTTGAAAAAAAAGTTCGAGCCCCTTTGACTCAACGCGCTCGGCGAGGATATCGAATACTTCCTCAATCGCTGTCTGCATGTCGAAAGGAATAGGCTCGATCGTCAGTTTCCCAGCTTCGATTTTCGAAAAATCAAGAATGTCGTTGATGACCACCAGCAATGATTCGGCTGAACTCTTGGCGGTTTCGGCAAAGCTGCGTTGCTCCTCGGCCAAAGGTGTATCGAGAATGAAGCCGAGCATGCCGAGGACGCCATTCATCGGCGTGCGGATCTCATGACTCATCGTCGCCAGGAAGTCGCCCTTGGCGCGCGCGCCAGCCTCGGCCATGTCCTTGGCAGCTACGAGGTCCGCCTCGGCCTGCTTGCGGCGGCTGATATCGACCATGATGCCACTGAAGAAATCCTCACCACCGCTCTTCCACGTCGCCAATGATAGCTCAACAGGTATTTCTCTGCCGTCCTGGTGCAGGCCTTTGACCTCGACCGTGGTGCCGATCCAGCGTGTCTCGCCAGTTTGCACGAAGCGCTGCAGACCAGCGGCGTGGCTGGCGCGCAAAGACATCGGGATAAGCACTGCCAACGGTTGGCCGATGATCTCCTCTTCGCTATAACCGAAGATCGACATCGCGCCGCGATTCCAACTGCGAATGGCTCCTGAACAGTCAGCGGTGACAATGCCGGCATTGGCCGACCCGACCATCGAGCGCATCTTCTCTTCGGAATGACGCAGGGCCTCTTCGCTCTGCTGCCGCTCGGCGATTTCGCTTTGCAGGCGCTGATTCGTCAAGGCCAACTCGGTGGTCCGCTCTTCTACCCGGCGCTCCAATTCCTGATGGGCGACCTGCAGGTTCATCGCCATCTGCTGGCGCAGATGGTTCGCCGCCGCCAGCACCCGGGAAACAAAGAGCACGAATACCGACAAGCAGGCTGAGGTGATGATGATCTGCACTGCCAAGCCAAATTCATTGCCGAACCAGCCGACGCGCACGCACAACAAAGTGATGAAGCCGACTGAAAACGGGATCAACAAAGCGGCGACAAGCATACTGCGCGTCAGGCGGCCATCGCGGTTCAATGCCAAGATGAAAGGCATGAAGCCGGCTTGGGGCTGCGCCGCAAGCATGCCCGAACTCAACAGGATGAAGCCAATGGTGGTATGGAAGGCCATCTGGCCAAAGCGGGAAATTCCGTAGAAATCCTTGATCCCGAAAAAATAGCACAGGAAGGTGCCGAAGCTGAGCGCGAGCACGCCGGCGGCGATGCTTTGCGCGAGCCACCAAGTGCGTCCCAGGCGAGAGTCGAAGAAGGCGATGCCGATACCGCTGATAGTGAAGGCGAAAGCGGTAGTGGGATGCATACGGGTCTTGGACAACGAGGCATAGGCGCCGTCAGGCTCGGCGAACAGCAGCTCATCGATGCCAAAATCCCATTGCCCCACGTATTCAGCAAGAGTCGCGGCGCCTATGGCGGCGATGGCGAAGCCGACGCCACGGCGAGCCTGCGGTTTTGATACGTGCAGGCCGTACCACAGCCCGAGACCGCACAGCACGAAACACATCGCGGCGTTCGGCTTCATCGATACCAGGCCCGCCATGCCGGTTTTCAAGAAATGGTTGTCGGTTGCCCAACCGACCAACACCAGCATCCCGATGAGGCTGACTAGGAATGCACAGACACGGGCATAGCGCTCACTGGGCAGCAGAGCGATAATCGCCGAACCGCTCATGATGAATGAGACTTTTTTGTTAGCCAATTAGTTGGTGACGATTTTAAATGACTATTTGCTGACTGATCTAGTTCCATCGCCAAATGTTCGAGCAATATACCCAGCATAAGGCCAGGATACCATATATTTGCAGGTTTTGCATACCACTTTTGATGCGCCAACCGGTCACAGTCGGCGCATCAAACGAATTATCCGCACGTGGCTCGCAACGTCTTGGCTGCCGACACCATATTGGCCAAGGCCGGAATGACTTCATTCCACTGGCGGGTCTTAAGCCCGCAATCCGGATTCACCCACAGACGTTCGGCAGGGATGCGCTCAACCGCCTTTTTCATCAGTTCGACGATATGCTCCTGACTGGGGATGTTCGGCGAATGGATGTCATAGACACCGGGCCCGATCTCGTTCGGGTACTTGAAGTCGTCGAAGGCATCGAGCAGCTCCATGGCTGAGCGTGAGGTCTCGATGGTGATGACGTCGGCGTCCATGCCGGCGATCGAGGCGATGATGTCGTTGAACTCCGAATAGCACATGTGGGTGTGGATCTGCGTCTCATCGGCCACGCCGTTGGCAGTGATGCGAAAAGACTCGACTGCCCAATCAAGGTACGCCTGCCATTGCCCCTGACGCAGCGGCAGACCTTCTCGCAGTGCCGCTTCGTCAATTTGGATCACCCGCACTCCGGCATGCTCAAGGTCGAGCACCTCTTGACGCAGGGCCAGGGCGAGCTGCTTGCAGGTCACCGAGCGTGGCTGGTCGTCGCGGACAAACGACCAATTCAGCACCGTCACCGGGCCGGTGATCATGCCTTTCATGGGTTTTTTGGTCAGCGACTGGGCGTAAGTCGTCCACCCGACCGTCATCGCCTTGGGGCGGCTGATATCACCGAAGAGGATAGGCGGTTTCACGCAGCGCGAGCCGTATGATTGGACCCACCCCAACTGGCTGAAAGCATAGCCGTCGAGCTGTTCGCCAAAGTACTCGACCATGTCGTTGCGCTCGGCTTCGCCGTGCACGAATACGTCCAAGCCCAAGGCTTCTTGCTCACGCACGCTGCGCGCGATCTCGTCGCGCATGGCTTGCTGATAGCCGGCCTCGTCGAGCTTGCCGGCCTTGTA
>JAYVTR010000240.1:0-15676 GCA_043788625.1 Planctomycetota bacterium | reverse complement strand
CCCGGCACCACATAGGGATCGACCGGGTAATCGAACTGGTGTTTCGGGTGGACCTGCACGCCATTGAGGGTTTCGCCGTATTGGCCGTTGCTCTCACGTCCAACGGTGAAGGGCACGCTGGCCATGGCCATCAGGTCGCCCTCATAGGAGGCATCGATGAACTGCGCCGCATGCACTTCCAGACCACCCAGGAAGCGCAGGCTGGCGATGGTCGTGCCGCGGCGCTCGATACCGCTCAGGTATTGGCGATGGATGACCTCGATGTGCTGTTCGCGCACCAGGTCGGCAAAAACCTGGGCGGCGACATGCGGCTCGAAATGCCATTCCTCGGCGCGGCCATAAGCGGCACCGACCCGACGATAGAAATCGCGCGCTAAACCACCGATGGCCTGCTGCCGGCCGTAGTCGGTCTCGCCGAGACCGCTGGCAGTCAGGCCCCCCACATGATCGCCAGGCTCCAGTACCAGCACTTTCCGTCCCAGGCGCGCGGCCTGCACCGCCGCCATCACGCCTGCCGAGCTGGCACCGTAGATGCAGATCTCGGTATCCCGTCGACCGGGCTGGGCGTTGATGAGATCGTCGCGGAAGTAGGAGAGTCGGTTCATGTCCGCAGCCTATGCGACGGTTTTGCACTGTCGCGGGGTGTGCTGCTACCAATGTGGGGTTTTCTGCTAGGGTGTCGGCATGGACCCAGAAGCCGCGGTAGGCTGTTTCGAACGTCTGCACCAGGTGACGGTAACGCTCCACGATCCCCTCGGACGTTTTGTGCGGCGGTTGCCACCGGTGCGTTTCCGCCACGGACATCGCCTGTGTCAGAGCGTGAAAGCCGCTGGCTTCGAGCGCGCCTGCATCCGCTTCGATGGCCACCTGGCCCGTGCCGCCTGCCTGCAGCACCCGCAAGGCTTCACCAAGACCTGTCACGCTGGCTTGGTGGAGCTGGTGGTGCCTCATATCGAACATGGGGCGATCTGCTGGATTCTGTTTGCCGGTCCATGGCGCGAGCGGTCTCGGGCAGCGCGTGAGCTGTATGCGATTCCTTCGGCCGTTGCCTTGCGCGGCGGTGCATCGCCTCCGGAAAACCTCGCTGATCAGTTGCAGGCCCTACGTTGGTTGGCTGCGCATCTGGCGGCCGGAGCGCCGCCGGCACTGCCGGCGGCGGACACGCGCCAAGAGATGATCCAGCATTTCCTGATCCATCGCCATGCCGAGGACATCGGCCTCGCTGATCTGGCGGCGACCTTGGGGATGAGCCCGTCACGCGCCTCACATGTGGTCGTCGATCTCACCGGCAGCAATTTTGCCACCTTGTTGGCGCAGGCACGCTTGGAATCGGCGCGGTTGTTATTATCGCACACCGGCCTGGCCGTGGCGCAGGTGGCTTTGCGCGCCGGCTTCGGCGACTTGTCGCATTTCCACGCGGTCTTTCGCCGCGCTCACCACACCACGCCAGCGGCGTGACGGCGGATGCACGCCGAGGCGTGAGTGCGAGTTCGAACCGGCTGCTGCGGGCGACGTGCCCGCGATTCATGCGCCCGCTTCCCAAGGAGCACAGCCGGTCAGTTCGGGGCTGGTGTGGGGGCGGGGTGGCCCACGCTCTCGCGCGTGACTACCTTGTCTGTACCCGCACCCGCCCTCGTCGAGTTGCGGCCACGCTTGCTGACCTTGTTGTGCTATGGGGCGATGATGTGCCTGGCCATTGGCATCAACCTGGTGCCGGTGCTGCTGACCACGCTCAGCGGCGCCATGGGCGGGGCGAGCGGCCTCACTCAAGAGCAATTGGGACGTCTCGGCGCCTCGGCTTTTGCCGGGCTGGTATTAGGTATTCTCGTCACTGGTCCTTTGGCTGATCGCTGGGGAGCCAAGCCATTCACCCTCCTCGGCCTGGGGGTGGTGGCGTTGAGCCTAGTCGGGCTGGCCTCGGCGCAGGATTACCTGACTGCCGGCATTGCCGTGTTCATGCTCGGCTTGGGTGCCGGGCAGATCGATATGGTGTTGAGCCCGGTGGTGGCGGCGCTCAATCCGGAGCGGCGCGCCTCGGCCATGAATTGGCTGCATTCGTTTTATTGCGTGGGGGCGATGGTAACGGTGTTGGTCGGCACCATGGTATTGTGGCTGGGCTTGAATTGGCGCGCCGCCTGCCTCATCCAGGTGCCCCTGCCGTTGGCACTGATGGTGGCCTTCGCGCCGCTGCGCTTTCCGTCGATGGTGGCCGACAGCGGCCGGGTGCCGTTTCGCTCCTTATTGCGTCAGCGTTGGTTCATCGCGGCCTTACTGGCGATCTTTCTCGGCGGCGCCACCGAGCTGGGCATGGCTCAATGGTTGCCGGCCTACGCTGAAACCGCGCTCGGCTATCCAGCATGGATGGGCGGTGCAGCCCTGCTGGCTTTCTCGTTGGCGATGACCATCGGCCGCATGCTGGTGGGGGTGATGGCGACGCGCTGGAATCCTTTTCATCTAATGGCATGGAGCTGTGCCAGCTCGGTTTTCCTTTTCATGGCGGCAGCATTCGTGCCCTCACCGGCCATCGCCTTGGGCTGTTGCATTGCCGCGGGTTTCACCGGTAGTTGCTTGTGGCCGACGACCTTGGCAGTCACTGCTGACCGCTATCCCAATGGCGGCGCCAGCATGTTCGGCGCCTTGGCCGCTCTGGGCAATGCCGGTGGCATCTTGATGCCATGGGTCGTGGGCTGGATCGCTGATCATCGCGACCTGCATTGGGGCTTGGCGGTGTCGGCTTTGGCGCCGTTGGCGATGACGCCACTGGTGCTGTGGCTGCACCTTCATCACTCGCGGCCGGTGGCCAGTGATTCAATTCCAAAAAAAGATTTATTGATTTAGCTCGAGCAGGAATTCGGCTATATATTCGGCACGGGTGGCACGCTGTACGACCTTGCTCATGTGCAGGTCGCCAAACAAAAAATTGGCTGCACCGTTATGGCGATTGTCTAAAGACCCGAACTCTCCGGCAGGGTAGGGAGCGGGAGTCGTCCAAAAAAACGGCCGGAGCGTCGAAGGTTTATCCCGCCAAAAGGGGTAGCCGAAATCCTGGCAGTCCTTGAGAAGAACCGTCTCTCCGGGCCGCTTTATCCGGCTGGCTAAAACCGATTGGCCCGTACTGAGACGATTGGGGGCACATGCATAATGCGTGAGACGACCTTGGAATGACGCGCGTGCCGCTGGGCAACGCAAAACCGGATGATGGAAACCACCCCCAGCGCGCACGCTCTCTTCGATATAAGTTAAAAAGGCATCTCCCGTGAAATGGACGGTGAACGAATTGGGGTCACCACTGGGAGCGGGCGCGCCAACTGCCGGGTAAGGCCACAGGCCCTCGTTATCCAATGCATATGCCCCGAACCCCACTGCGAGTTGACGCATATTTGATGCACATTGCGAGGCCTTGGCTTGATCTCTCACCATCCCGATCACGGGTGTCAGCATGGTGGCCAAGACGGCAATGATGGTGACGACCGTAAGCAACTCCATGAGCGTGAAACCGAGTCGAGTCATGGTGGAGCATACCTTGTAAACGGTTAATTGGCTACCTGGGTAACTCAGACTTGTTGCCGAGTAGCATAGTTAGCCATCAAACAGGTGGAAATCCATAAATCCTGGCTCCACAAAGGGCTTGCGGACAGCGCTTGTTTCAACTGTTTTCAACAATTGACAACGATGACATATTAATAGGATTGCTTGTATGGTCTAGGGTGAAATCCCTGTCATCGGTGCATGGGGATCCACCTGTCCATCACACCGCCTGGGTGCGTGCGTCTACGCACATTGATGGCCTTCTTACGCTGATTGCCCTTTCACGCTGTTGGCTCCTGTTGCTCCTTCCTCTGTCAGACGTCAGGATGTTTCCATGGCTGATCTTATTCCCGCACTGGCATTATCCCTGTGTGGTTTATTGCTCACCTCCGTGACGCCGGTGGTCTGCCTCGACGCGGCGGAATTGGTCGCAGCGCCTGCGGCAGATGTGACGGTACCGCTGGTGCCATTTTTGCTTGAGGAGGTCGATACAGCGGTCACCGGCGCGGGTACGGCTTTTCACCTCAACCTGCCGCTTGTGGAGCACATCGCGATTGCGGCAGACGATATCCACGCCGCCCGCTTAACAATTTCGTGCAGCAGAACTCCGGCACTTTTAACCGCCCTGGCCGGTGGTGAGGGGGCTGACGGCGCCGTGGTTGCGCTCGCCACGTGCCAAGGTCTGAGCAGCATCCCATTAGAAAAAGATGAGCGCCTGGCCATCAGCGCGTGGAAAGTGGATGCCCATTACAATGGCGGAGCCACATTGAGCGACCTGCGTATGGTACGTATTGCTGCCGATGGCACCCGGCAAGAAGATCCACTGCCGAAAACATTTGATGCAACAGGGGGTGCCATCGGCGCATTAGGCCGCTTCACCCTGGTCGGCCTGGCCAATCGCGACCGTTTCCCGCTATGTGCTGCCATTGTGCAGGCAGTTCCGGGAACTCGCACGGGTGAGTATGGCGTTCCTGGCAGTCGAGGAGCGGGAGTCAGCTTGAATGCCGATGGCTCTCTGCATTTGCAAGCCAGTGGTCGGGCAGATGCGATCGCCGCTTATGACTGGGCGCCGGCGGTGGTCTTTACGCCGGCGCAGCCCGGAATCTATGCGATCGAAGGGAATCTCTCAATACGCGTGGCCAAGCCCGGCCAGCACACGGCGTGGATCGTAGGCCGTCTCAGCGAAGCCGGTGGGCCACTTGCGGGTGTGACTCTTCGCCTGCATCGCCTGTTGCATGCCGTGCATGGGCCGCTGTCTCCATCTGATTACGATGCGACGCCGATAGCCTCTATTCCGCTAGCGGACGGTGAGGGTGGAAAGCCGGTTGCCAGCACGATCGACCTCTCCGCTGCGGCACGCGCGTGGATGGATGGCTCGTGGCCCGACCATGGCATCGCCTTACTCGCAACCGGCGCAGACCGGACACCGGCAACGGTGCTCATCGGCAAGTCGGCGGTAGGCGAGCTGGTGGTCGCCAAACGCTCCAAGACAACGCTGTTCGATTACCCGATCAAGCCGCGGCCCGGTGTCTATGCGACGATGCGTGACGGCCGTTTGTGGTATGGTGAGCAACGCCTGCGTTTATGGGGCATGGTCAAAGACGGACCGGGCGAGCGCGTGCGCAGGCTCGGTTTCAACTGCGTGCGGATGTGGTTTCAGGGCAGCTTCTATACGCCGGAATCCGCCAAACGCGGTAAAGCCATGGACGCAGTGCCCGGGGATGGTTCGGACCTGGATAACTACGACCGCATGATGGCCGATTACAAGGCCAATGGTCTTTTCATCATGTTCGCGACTACCGTGGGCTCGGGCACCGGCAGTATTCCGATCTCGGCGATGACCGATGATGATTCCTGGCTGGCTGGTGGCGATGACTGGGCAGCCTGGAAACAGGCGATGGTTCAGGCCAAGGGGGCGTTCGATCAGTACGCCTACGTCGACGAACGCTTGTGGAGGGTGCGTCTGCGCCATGCGCAAAACGTCTTTGATCACCGCAATCCCTACACCGGAAAACGCTACGCAGAGGAGGAAATGATCGCCCTGGTCGAAATCAACAATGAGGCGGGGCTGGTGAAGAACTGGCTGGAACGGGGCTTCGCCGGCTGGCCGGATTTGTATCGCGCCAAACTCGCAGCGTGCTGGAATGCGTGGCTCGCCCAGCGTTATCCGGATGCTGGTGCCATGGCCAGGGCATGGGGCACCATGGACCGCGGTGAGGAAGTGGGTTCTGTAAAGTTGGAGCCGGTGCTCGCCAACCGGGGCAAATATCCACATGCGCGCCAAGAAGACTTCCTGCGCTTTGTCTACGGGTTGATCGATGCGCGTAATCAAGAATACCGTTCCTTCTGCCGTTCTTTGGCGCCGGCGGGGGTTGGAACCAACGTCGTGCCGTTTTCTTTCGATTCGCAATACCGCCCAAGCATGCCCTGGACCTATAGCAATTGGTTGGGCGAAACTTCGACGGTCAGCATGTATTTTTGGCAGAACGAATCGATGCTCACGTCGCCTCCTGGCCTGTATGTCTTGGACAGCCACCGTACCGCAGACCGGCTATCGGTGATCTATGAGACCCAGCGAGGGCGCCCCAGTCCCTATCGCGCGGAATATCCCTATATGCTCGCTGCGATGACCTGCTGGCAGGACTTCGATATCGTCGTGTGGCATGGTTCCTGGATTGGCGCACACAGTGATGAAGAACTTTTGGCCGGTACCGTCATGCCTCTCGGCCGCGAACATTTCTGGAATGGCGTGCATCTGGAGCACGACCCGGCCATGACCTCGGCGGTGGCCTTGGCTGGGCGGTTATTCCTCACTGGCGCTATCGCGCCCGCTCCCAAGCCGGTCGAGTTCACCGTCGGACGCCAGGCGATCTTCTCCTATGACGCATGGAACGGGATCGGTGGGAGAGATACGAGTCTAGCCACCTTCACCAGTGGCACCCGTGTGCGCTTCAAACCTGAAGAGGATAGTGGCGTTCTCTTGGACAAGTCACCGCAACCACGCGGGCAACCGGCAGTGGCAGCAGTCCGCAGCGGGGATGCGGTACTTTGGGATTGGCAGAATGGACGGCTCATCATCGATTCACCCACCGCCAAGGTGTATGTCGGTCGAACCGTGGCGGCGCATCGTTTTTCCGACGGCATCACGCTCAGCGGCATCGAGACGCCTTTCATTTCATTCGCGCTGGTCAGCGCCGATGGCAAGCCCCTGGTCGGCACTGATCCTTGCCGCCTGGCATGGGTCAGTGCCGTGGCCGATGCACGCAATACCGATTTTGATTTTAATTACGCGGTTATCGGTGGACCTGTCGAGCAGGCCAAGGCAGTGCGCAGGGTCGGGCATGCTCCAGTGATCCAGGACCGGGTCGGTTATACATTGTCCTTTCCGAGCGCGCTCACCGCACGCCTGACCGGGTATGATTTCGCTATGCGCGAAGTCTTACAAACCGATCTCAATGGCAGCAACATCCTCAGACAACCAGCCCAGACCTTGTGGATGGGCGCGTTGGCCATCACCGGCCGTGGTGCCCCGTGCGAGCCGCACATCGATCCGAGTCCAGGTGTGGCGGTGGCGGTAGTGGCTTTATCCAAGCAAACGGAGGCGACCGATGTGAAGCTGGGCCGCATACCATATCCGATTCCAGGCCTGTCGTGGGGTGACAATTACCAACGCGCGCATCATCTCTTGCGGGATTCTTCGCTGGTGCGCACGGGTTTGAGCCCGCTGGATACGGGCACGGGTGATGGTTCCCAGATTGAGATCAAGGAGCTCGAGGGCGTTTTTCCGCAGCCGGTTAATGCCGATATCCTGTTTGTTGACGGGCGCATGACGCGGCTGGTTGCGGCTTTCGTTCAGGCTCCGGCCTTCACCGAGCTCGTGACGTCGTTGGGTAAGATCTATGGCCAACCGACCAGCAGCCATCTGGTCGATGTTGCTTCGGCGCAGAGCGACGTGCATTGGGATGTCCGCGCCGAGGGAGGTGTCGTGCAAGTGACAGCGACCGAGGTCCAAGGGGTGGTGCGGCTCACATTCGAGCTCGCACACTAAGCGGGTGCGGGCGACAGCTGCATTTCCCTGGCCTCATTGACAGACGGGTGATGTGCCGAGGCTGGAACCATGTGGCGCAATCCGAAGAAAGAACGGCATGGAAAGTGATCTCGTCGAACGCATCGCCAAGGAGGTGGGCGTTTCTTCGCGTACCGTTCTGCGCTGCCTTTCCGGTGCCGTCGCCAAATATGGTGCAACGGCTCGCCGTATGGAGGAGATCAAGCAGGTGGCGGAACGCCTGGGCTATGCGCCCAACATAGCAGCCCGTTCACTGCGCCAGGGCATTTTCGGCACGGTTGCCATCCTCAGTAGTGCCGAAAGTACGCGATCATTCCTGCCATCCCCGCTATTGTCGGGGATCCAGCGTAGCCTGATGGCACGTGGCCTACGGCTTACCCTGGCAATGGCTGGAGATGACATCCTGCATGAGCCGGCTCGACTGCGACAATTGCTCAAGACCTGCGGCGCCGATGGTCTTCTACTCGACTACATAGACCACGTTCCGCCGCTGTTGGAAAGCAGCCTCAAGTCGCTCCATCTTCCCATTGTTTGGATCAATCGGAATGTCGAGAGCGACGGAGTGCGCTGTGATGACCTCGGTGGCGCAGCGAGTGTGGTCGAGAGTTTCTGGCAGAGGGGCAAACGTCGAATTGCCTATGTGGATTTCTCACACCAGCCAGACGATACCCAGGCGCATTATAGCGCCGCCCATCGTTATCAGGGATGGCGCCGTACACTCGCGGCACACCGGTCTTCCGGCGCGGTCCTCCGAGCATGGGTTCCGGCAACAGGGCGGTTGGCAGCGGCGCGACAGTGGCTGCGTTCGCTGGATGCGGTACCTGACGCGGTCATGGGTTATTCCACAGAGCATGCCGCCATCGTTGTTCTTGCGTCGCAGCTCGAAGGCATTGGTCAGCTTACGCTCGCCGATGTCGGGGCTTTGGGTGAGAACGCGTGGACCCTCGGTCAAGCCATCACCTGCTACCGTTTGCCGTGGGAAGAGGTGGCCGAAAGTGCCGTTGGTCTCCTCTTGCGCAAAATTGAAAAACCGGGACGCACCGTGCCGACCATAGTAATTCCAGGTCAATTGGTGCTTCCGCCGGCGGCAGCGAAAGTTTAGCTCTTCATGTGGTCAATAGGATCAGATCTAGTTGGTCAGTACTGCAGGCCGATGCGGAAATCGTCGAGGTAATCGGAACGAAACTTGGCACTGGTAAGGTAATATTGGAAAGCATTTGGATCACTCGGGGTTGCCGGGCCATAGGGCCAGGATTGTTCATCTTGCGCATAGAGTCCGAAGGCGATCCCCAGTTGTCGTATATGGTTTAGGCAGGTCACGGCGCGAGTGCGCTCACGGATTACCGAAAAAACCTGCAGAATGAGTGCGCATGGAATGCCGATGACGGTAGGTGTCGCCAGGAGTTCGGTAAGCGACCAGCCATAAGAATGGCGATGTCTTCGTAATAAAAAAATCGCGAATTGATGTTCTTTTGCGCAGCACCGTTGAACGTAGCCTTTCCTGCAAATCGCAACCATCAGACATGATTTTGATTTCATAATGCGAGAAAAGAAGACATCGCTATGCATACAGCACTTGGCGCGGTTCATGCTTAGGTAGCAACAACCCGCACCAGGAGTTTTCATGCCCGCCTCGCGTAAGCCCACTCGTCCCGTGTCAGATGCCAAGGAAACCCAATTGAACAGTTTCCGCGAGGATCCGAGTGGTGAATTTCTGACTACTGACCAGGGTGTGCGCGTTTCCTCAACCGACGATTCACTGCGCGCCGGCGAGAGCGGGCCAACGCTGCTCGAAGATTTTCATCTGCGCGAAAAAATCATGCGCTTCGATCATGAGCGTATTCCCGAGCGCGTGGTGCATGCCCGTGGCGCGGGTGCCCACGGTCATTTCCAGGTCTACAAATCCTTATCGCGCTATACCACTGCCGGTTTCCTACAGGATCCAGCCAAACGCACGCCGGTATTCGTGCGCTTCTCGACCGTGGTCGGCTCGCGTGGCTCGGCCGATACCGTGCGCGATGTGCGCGGCTTCGCGGTGAAGTTTTACACCGAGCAGGGCAATTTCGATCTGGTCGGCAACAATATGCCGGTCTTCTTCATTCAAGACGGCATCAAATTTCCCGACCTCATCCATGCGGTGAAGCCGAATCCACGAAAGGAGATTCCCCAGGCGCAATCGGCGCATGACAGTTTCTGGGATTTTGTTTCCCTCACGCCAGAGACGGCGCACATGGTGATGTGGGTGATGTCCGATCGTGCCATCCCACGCAGCTACCGCATGATGGAAGGCTTCGGAGTCCATACCTTCAGGCTGATCGACGCCGAGGGCGTGGCGCGGTTGGTAAAGTTCCATTGGAAGCCGCTTCTTGGCACCCACTCGCTGGTATGGGAAGAAGCGCAGCAGATCGCTGGCAAGGATCCCGATTACCACCGCCGCGATCTGTGGGAGGCGATCGAATCTGGCAATCCAGTCGAGTACGAGCTCGGCCTGCAGGTCATACCCGAGGCCGACGCGCAGAAGTATGGCTTCGACATGCTCGATCCGACCAAGCTGTTGCCGGAAGAGCTGGTGCCGGTCGAGCGGGTCGGCAAGTTGGTGCTCGATCGCAATCCGACCAACTTTTTCGCCGAGGTAGAGCAAGTTGCTTTTTGCGTCGGCAATGTCGTCCCAGGTATCGATTTCACCAATGACCCGTTGCTGCAGGCGCGACTGTTTTCATATCTCGACACGCAGATCACCCGCCTCGGTGGCCCCAATTTTGCCGAACTGCCGATCAATCGGCCGATTGCCCCGGTGCATAACAACCAGCACGACGGCTTTGCACGGCACACCATCAACACCGGTACGGCTAATTACCTGCCCAACTCCCTGGGTGATGGTTTCCCCAAGCCCGCCACGCCTGCCCAGGGTGGGTACGCGCACTACGCCGAACGCATCGCTGGGCATGTCGTGCGTGCACGCAGCCCAAGCTTTCAGGACCACTTCACCCAGGCGCGGATGTTCCTCGATAGCCAATTGCCAGTCGAGCGCGCCCATCTGACCGACGCGCTATCCTTCGAGCTGGGCAAGGTCGAGCGCGAGGAGGTCCGCAAGCGGGTGGTGGATGTGATCCTCACCGCCATTGATCCGAGGCTCGCGGCTGATGTAGCAAAAGCGATCGGCGTCGCGCTGGGGAAGACCACCCGTACTGCGATGAAGCCGCAGAAACCATCTCCTGCGCTGAGCATCGCCATGGTCAAGGAGGCGAGCATCGCTACTCGGCGGGTCGCAGTGCTGGCCGCCGACGGACACCAAGGCCGCTCACTGGCGATGGTCAAATCGGCCTTGGAAAAAAGTGGTGCGTCGGTCGAGGTGGTATCATTAATGCTCGGCGATGTGCCGGCAGCAGATGGTGAACCCACTCGGGCAGTGCGCAGTTTGTTGAATACACCTTCGGTGGTTTATGACGCCGTTCTCATCGCCGACGGCGATGCCAGTATCGATGCGCTGATTGCAGACGATGGCGCGCGGCGTTTTGTCGAAGAGGCGTTCCGCCACTGCAAGTCGATCGCCGCTCTTGGCGCTGGTGAACGCCTGCTCACGGCCGCTGGCGTTTCTGCAGAGGCCGCCGGTATCGTTACTGGCCCCACCGCTGCTGAAGTGGTGAAGCCATTCATCGAAGCCATCGGCCAGCATCGTCATTGGCAGCGGGAACGGAAACGTTCCTGAGCCGCCGATGGATGCCGGGGGTATTGTGCAGTGGCCAGCGATGGCGGTCACCGCCTATGCCTCATGGCTGGTCGCATCCCGGAGTGAATCCCGACGCAATGCCGGCTTCTGGTGGTTTCTGGCGAGCAACGTGTTGTGGATCATTTGGGGCCTGCACGACGGGGCCTACGCACTGATCATCCTGCAGCTCGTCCTTGCCGTCATGAACATCCGCGGCATGCGCAAAACGAAGACAACGTAAGCGCCGTTTAGGGGCCGGTGCGTTGCGGGCGATCCGGTGTAGAGGTGACTGGCTCACCGGCTTCAACCAGGGGTGCAACAAGATTGAAGCACGTGCGTTCGAGACCGGCAGGCTTGGTCGATCCCTCGACACGGGCATAGCCGGTCACTCCACAGTTGGCGATCTCCTTATCAGTGGCGAGGGCGAGCAGCGAGGCTTCATCCAGCCGTTCGACGAGGTAGGTGATGCACAGCAGCACCACGCTATGCGTCACCACTACGATGCGTTCGTCGGGAAATTCACGGCAGATGGTATCGAACCATGAGCGGACGCGCAGGATGACATCGCACCAACTCTCGCCACCTGGCGGGCGGTGGTAAAATTTGCCGAGAACAGTCATACGCGCTGCCTCATCGGGGTGCCGGGATTCAATCCCGGTGCGTGTCAGATGATCGAGTATGCCGAGTTCGCGCTCGCGCAGCCGCTCATCGAGGATGGGCGTCGGATAGCGGTGCAGGTCATCGTGCGAGCGCAGCCGCTCGGTGATGAGGTCAGCGGTATGGTGGGCACGCCGGTACGGCGAGGTGATGACCAAGGTCGGGCGGGCATCGTCAGCCGCATTCAGCAACCAGCAGCCGGCTGCTTCTGCCTGACGCACGCCCAGGGGAGTCAACTCCACGTCGATGTCGCGCGTGGCTAGGGTAACCGCATCGAGGCCATGCAGTTCGGCCGTGTCGCGCGCGACGTTGCCGGCACTCTGCCCGTGGCGCACCACCCACAGCCGGACTGGGCCTGAGGACGCTGGTCGTGCCGTGCGTGGCGCTTTATCTATATCTACCATGGACGAGCCCTCTAGGACGCTTTGCACGGCATGTGCCAAATCCATTGCGAGGGGTTTGAACATAGACCCTGAAAAAAAATCGTCCCCCCGAACATTCGTGCGGAGGGACGTATCAATCTGGTGCGCGACAGGGATCGCCATTCGAACTCTCGCCATCGAAGTACACAACATTGAAGGTAAATAACTTACGTTATCAGAATGCTTATCATGCCGTTCGATCCATAGCGACGAATGAGGTGATTGCGATCATCGCATCAGAGCGAGCAGGTCACCGACCGTATGCGCAGCTTCGACCGGATGGCGTAGCGGTAGTCTGCTGTTCACGATGTAGCGGTTCCGCCGCCCATCTTTGATGGCGGTGAGGAAGCCGCCATTGATGAGTTCGGCGATGATGCGTTGCACCGCCCGTTCGGTGATGCCTACGGCCTGAGCCAGATCGCGTATGCGTAGATCCGGGGTGCGTCCCAGGCAGATCAGCACATGGGCGTGGTTGGAGAGGAAGGTCCAGGTCGCTGCTGGTGGCTGAGGTGCTGAACGGGGCATCTTCGTACGCTAATATATGCACGCATTTTTATTAACGTTTTATATTGCATGAATTAATTGTCATGTAATTATCATCATACATGAATCAGCCATCACCGATCCGGCCACCCATGGCCAAGCTCGATCAGCTTGAAAGCCAAAGCGTCTACATCCTGCGCGAGGCCTACCGCTCGTTCGATCGGCTGTGCATGTTGTGGTCGATGGGCAAGGATTCGACGGTGCTGCTGTGGCTTGCCCGCAAGGCCTTCTTCGGGCATGTGCCATTGCCGCTGGTGCACATCGACACCGGCTTCGAAATCCCCGAGGCGCTGACCTACCGCGACCAGCTCGCGCGTGACCTCAACCTCACCCTGATCGTCGGCCGCAACGATGCGGCGCTGGCGGTGCGTACGACCTACGTGCATTCCCGAGAGGACCACCCCGAGGGCAGTGATCGCCGACTGGGCAGGAAGCAGTGCTGCACCCTGCTGCGCACCGCCGGGCTGAAGCAGACCCTGGATGGCAGCGGACCGCGCTGGCGGCTCGATCTGCAGACCAACACATTCGCGCTGAGCGAGGACCGCGAGCCGTGGTCGGGGGTCATCGTCGGTGCGCGTGCCGATGAAGAGGGCAGCCGCTCGAAGGAGCGCTACTTCTCACCGCGCGACAAGCACAACCAGTGGGATGTCGGCGATCAGCCGCCGGAGTTCTGGAACCAGTTCAAGACCGACTACGCGCCGGGAACCCACGTGCGCATCCATCCACTGCTGGACTGGACGGAACTCGACATCTGGGAGTACATCAAACGCGAGAGCATCCCCTTGATCAGCCTGTATTTCGATCGTGGCGAAGGCTCGCGCTACCGCAGCCTCGGCTGCTGGCCGTGCCAGGAGCCGATCGTCTCGCGGGCCAGCAACATCGATCAGATCATCAGTGAGCTGCAGTCGGGCATGTTGAAGGACATCGCCGAACGTTCGGGCCGGTTGCAGGATCATGAGGGCCGCGCGGGTCTCGAGGAGCTGCGACGTGGCGGGTACATGTAGCCGCGCGTCCACCGCATCTCCCACCAGCATGCCAAGGCAATCACCGTGAATACCCAGATCCTCGTCAACAATCTCCTCTCCCCGGTCATCCTCTCATTCGCCCTCGGGGTCGTCGCCAAGCTGACGCGCAGCGACCTGGTGTTTCCCGATGCCCTCTCCAAGACCCTGGCGATCTTCCTGCTGTTGGCGATCGGCATGAAAGGGGGGATGGCGCTGGGTGCTGCCCGTCTCGATCAGGTCGTCTGGGCAGCCGTGGCGACCATCGTGATCGGCATCGCCATCCCCCTGTGGACCTATGCCATCGCCCGCCGTCTCGGACGTCTCGGAATCCCCGATGCAGCAAGCTTTGCCGGCCACTACGGCAGCACCTCGGCGGTGACCTTCCTGGCGGCGATGGCATTCCTCACTTCCGCTGGTCAACCGCCCGAAGGTTTCATGCCAGCGCTGCTCGCGCTGATGGAGGTCCCGGCGATCGTGGTCGCGCTGGTGCTGCTGCGGCGATCGCAGGAGGGTTCTTCCGTCAACCACGGAGGTAGTCTGATGTCGACGGTGGCCCATGTCCTGGCATCGAAAAGCATCCTGCTGCTGCTCGGTGGCCTGGTCATCGGCTGGGCTGCAGGCCGTGAGAGCATGGCCGAGGTGAAGGCCTTTTTCGTCGATCCGTTCAAGGGCGTGCTCTGCCTGTTCCTGCTTGAGCTGGGCATGGTGGCCGCGGGCCAGCTCGGCGAGTTGCGGGCCCGCTGGCGCTTCATCGTGCCGTTCGCGACCATCCTACCCCTGCTGCACGGTTGCCTGGGCGTCTACGCGGGCCACTGGTCCGGCCTGTCGGATTCAGGCGCCACCGTGCTTGGCGTGCTCGCGGCCAGTGCCAGCTACATCGCCGCTCCCGCAGCGATGCGCATCGCCAATCCCACCGCCAATCACGCCCTGGCACTGGCGGCGAGCCTGGGCGTCACCTTCCCGTTCAACCTTATTGTTGGGATTCCGCTCTACCACGGGATTGCTACGTGGCTCGGTGCTAGGTAACGGTTCGACTCGTTATCCGTCAATGAATAGTCGAATGACGATAGTGATCATCGAGAATTCCAAGCTCCTAGATTATGGCACCGGTAACCGGCCCATTCGTGCTGGTTTTGCAGTAAACAACAAACCCCACGGCATAACCGTGGGGTTTGTCATGTTCCAGGTGGAACAATGGTGCGCGACAAAGCACGTCACTCGAACCCTCGCAATTCAGGTTCAAATCGATATCTATAATCCTCAAAAACGCACTTCCCCACTCGTAGAACGGGCGAGGTAACATGGCGCTTCAGGTCGTGAATTGCCTATGCGAGACTCTGCGGACCAGCCCTTGCGGCGATCAATGGGGCAAAATGGCTGCTACCATGTCATCCCAAGGCTTTGCTTGGGTCAGCTGTGTTAACTGCGACGCAGTGATGGCGACGGTATTTTCAGACGATTCGTGATTGCCGAGAGTGCCGTCATGACGGCTGCTGCCTTGGCATGCAGTGAGGTGATGCGCAGAATGGTTTTTCCGGCATGGGTGACACGCCGTGCAACAGGAGTGGCCGGCTGACATGTCCCTCACGATGTGTGGTAGGCGACACCTGGCGGATAAAAATATTCCACCAGGTGAAGACCAATGCGTCAAAGCGGGCCATGAGTTGGTTGCGCCCCTGGTCTTGGGTGGTGAAGCCGCCCCAGGCCCAGTCATTTTTAAGATCAGCAAAGGTATTTCGCTGTCAGC
>JAYVTR010000239.1:0-6148 GCA_043788625.1 Planctomycetota bacterium | reverse complement strand
GATAGGCCTCAGCGAGTGTGGCATTGCGCGTAATGACCTCGCTGAGCCGTTCTTCTTGTTCAGTGCTCAGGTTCTCCGGGTTGGTCAGCAGGAGGTAGCGACATCCCTTCACGGTGCGGTCGGAGCGCCATTCGCTCCGCCGGACCGCATCAACAGCGTCACTGAGAACGCGCATGACATGAAACCGATCGAAGGTGACCGATGCCTGCGGCAGATGGCTACGGACGCCGCTGATGAAGGCAGGCGACATATCGCAGGAGACTTCGCGTACCGTTTTCGCAGCGCCGCGATGTTCGTCGAGGAAATCGCTGAAAGCAGCCACCGTCTCCGCATCTTTTCCCGTCGTTGCGAAGACCATGCGACGCTGGTCGAGGTCGTAGAAGAGGCTGATGTAGTCGTGCCGCCGGCGCGCTGATGTTTCATCCACACCGATGCGACGAACCGTGCGGCAGTCCATGCGTTCTACCGACTGATCGACATAATGTTCGACGATCCGCCACAGCCGTTTGTCATCCACACGCAGCAAGCGGGCGATGGCCCGCATCGGCATGTTACGGGCTAACTCCAAGATCATTGCCTCCATCAGCAGGGTGAAGCCACTCCCAGGGCGGGCCCACGGTACCGTCACCTGCTTCACACCGCAGGCACGACACTGAATGCGCGGAACGCGCGCGGTCAGGAATGCCTCATGCTGGAAGAAATCCAAATGCCGCCATTGCTTCTCATCGGCGTCATAAACCGGGCAATCCGCCACTCCGCACGACGGGCATGGGAAGTGAGCGCTATCAGCATAAGCCAAACGCAGATCTAATCGACGTTGGTCAACGTTGAAGATGGTTTCAATAACCCGCCATGGAGAAGCCAGGCCGAGCGCGAGGGTGAAGAGCGGGTAGGTGTCCATGCGGGAAAACTGCCAGAATCAGTCCCTATGCCAAGAAGAGACCCATACAGAACGCCGCCGAGCCCATTTTTAGCATTGAACCGCTTCAGGTACGCACGAACCAGCGCGCAGGGTAGGCGCATATAGACGGCGATGTCGGCCGCCTTGATCTTCAATTGAAACAAATGTCTGATGGACGCCTCATCTGTGCTGGAAAGCGTTCCGCCCATAGCGTCCATGCCTGACCCCAAGTCGGTTTGGTCGGGGGTGAACAGGGCTGTTTGCCAAGGTAACGCCATCAAGGATTTGATAATGGCGTAACGCATACCGGTCACTCCGGAAATACCCCGCAACGACGTGCCTTTTTGCAGCTCCATTGCAATCACCGCCAACGCTTCACGACTGACTTTGTACCGCCGCTGCGCCAGCCGTAGGAAAACCGAGTTCGCAACCAGGCATGGCGTGGCAGGGATGGGCATGGCGACTACGGTGCCAGCCATTATCAAAGGGTCGAGGAGTACCTTTCACTACCGTCGATCGGCAGCGCCTGCAGTAGCATAAGCCAACCATTTTCGACCGTCTCGCGAAGCAAATACGTGGCCTGACTCACCATCAAGAAGCAAGTCGACCTGACACCGTACATCCAACCCGGTGGCGACAACCTCATCGCCATCCGCGTCGACAATCCGCCTGATTCTTCCCGCTGGTATCCGGGCGGCGGCATCTATCGCCAAGTGTGGCTGGAAAAGACCGCTGCAGTGCATGTCGCCCAATGGGGCACCACCATCACCACTCCCGAAGTCAGTGCCGCGGCGGCGACGGTGACGGTGCAAAGCACGCTCGAGAATCTGAGCTCGGAGCAAGCCACGTTCATCGTCAGCCATCAGCTGCCGGCTCTCGACAGCCACGGTAAAGTCAGCGGCGCGCCGCTGGCCACGGCGACGGCGGCGGCCTGCACCCTCGCCGCAGGTGCGCGCCTGCCGACCTCGGCCACCGCCCAGATCGTCGCGCCGCACTTGTGGAGCCCCGCCGCTCCGGCCCGCTACATGGCCCTGACCACGGTCAGCAGGGACGGCGTGGTCGTCGATCGGCAGGAGACCATCTTCCGCATCCGCCGCGTGCAGTTCACCGCCGACAACGGCCTGCTCATCAATGGCCGGCGCACTCCGATCAACGCTGTGTGCCTGCACCACGACCTCGGCGCCCTGGAAACAGCGTTCAATGCCCGGGCCGCCGAACGCCAGCTGCTCCTGCTGCTCCTGCTGCTCCTGCTGCTCCTGCTGCTCCTGCTGCTCCTGCTGCTCCTGCTGCAAGAGATGGGCTGCAATGCCATCCGCACCAGTCACAATCCGCCGGCACCCGGATTCCTCGATCTCCGCGATGCCCTCGGCTTCCTGTTGATGGATGAGTTCAGCGATACGTGGCTCAATGCCAAGAAGCCCAACGGCTACGCCAAGTTGTTCAACGACTGGTCCGAATGCGACGTCCGCGCCATGGTCCGCCGGGATCGCAACCATCCGTCGGTGATCTTGTGGAGCATCGGCAATGAAGTCGGCGAACAGGGCGCCAAGAACGGCGCGCTGATGGCCAGGCGCCTTACCGACCTGGTGCACGAGGAAGACCCACGCGGTTGACCAGTGCCGGCTGCAACAACACCATCGCCGGCTACAACGGTTTCGCCTCCGGCACGGATGTCTTCGGCTACAATTACAAGCCGGGCGAATACACGAAATTCCACCGAAAGAATCCGCTCCCGCAGCTGATCGGCAGCGAAGCCAACTCTTGCATCAGCAGCCGCGGCATCAAAATTTTCGCGTTCAGCAACAACCGCGACCAAAGCAAGATCAATTTCCATATGAGCTCATACGATCTGTACACGCCGGGCTGGGCGACGACTGCCGACACCGAGTTCAAGGGCCAGGATGAGAACGTCTTCGTCGGTGGCGAATTCGTGCGGCGGGCTCACCGACGCCACCCTGACCATCGGCGAAGCGTCCACGCCGTGAGCGGTGGAGCAAACCTGGCCACGCTGCTGCGGGTGGTGTGTAGTGTCGTGCTCGGTGCCAGTGCGGTCATCGCCGTCGACGCCGGCGTGGCACCGCTATCGCTGACCTGCGGCGACCGCCAGGATCCGTTGGGCATCGACGAACCCCGCCCCGGGCTGGGATGGCAGCTCACCACCACCGATCCGGCCACCCGCGGGCTCCGCCAGAGTGCCTATCAGATCCAGGTCGCCAGCAGCGCCGCGGCGCTCGCCGACGGCCGCGGCGACCTGTGGGACAGCGGCAAGGTCAAAGACGCGGCGACCGCCCGCATCGCCTACGCCGGCAGCGCCCTGCACACCTCGCAGCGAGTGGTATGGCACGTACGGGCATGGGACGGGCATGGCGATGTTTCCGCGTGGAGCCCGGCGGCCACCTGGACCATGGGCGTGATGGACCCCGCCGACTGGCAGGCGAAGTGGATCCGCAGTCCGGGCGACGAGCCCGAAAGCCAGTTGCTGCGCCGCGAATTCATCGTCAAGCCGGGACTGGTGCGGGCCCTCATCCACTGCTGCGGCCTGGGCCAATACGAATTGCGCGCCAATGGCGGCAAGGTGGGCACCGCCATGCTGACGCCCGGGTGGACCGATTACCGGCGGACGTGCCTCTATGACACCTATGATCTGACCAGCCAACTGGCCGTCGGTCACAACGCCATCGGTCTGATCCTCGGAAACGGTTTCAATTTCATCGCCCAGAGCAAGGATCGCTACAACAAGATCACCAACAACCTTGTCCGCCAGAAAGCCATCGCCCAGCTGCGTCTGGAATACGCCGACGGCAGCATTGAATCCGTGCTGACCGACGGCAGCTGGCAGACCCACTCCAGCCCCGTCACCTATGCCAATGTCTATGGCGGTGAAGACTATGACGCCCGCCTCGAAGTGGGCGGCTGGGACACCGCCATCGGCGTCATGCCGGGCTGGACCGCCGCCGAAGCGACCACGCCCGCACCCGGAGCCCTGCGCGGCCTGTCGCGCGCTGGGCTCGCCATCCGCATCAGCGCCACCCTGACCCCGGTCGCCGAGCGTGACCTCGGCCAGGGCGTGACCGTCTACGACCTCGGCCAGAATGCATCGCTGATGCCACGGCTCACGGTCAGCGGTGCGGCCGGCTCGAGCGTCCGCATCATCCCCTCCGAACTGGTCAAGGCGGATGGCGACATCGACGATACCGTCTGCGGCGGCAGTTCATTCTGTACCTACATCCTGGCCGGCGGCGGCATCGAGACCTGGTCACCGCGTTTCTATTACCGGGGGGCGCGCTACCTGCGCGTCGAATGCCGTGCGGCGGCCGGCTCGGCGGAACTGCCGCTGGTCAGCTCCATCGTCGGCGATGTGCTGCATGCCGATGCCGCCGCCGCCGGCACCTTCACCTGCTCGGACGAACTGCTCAACCGCATCCATACCCTGGTGCGCTGGGCCCAGCGCTCGAACCTGATGCACGTCTTCACCGATTGCCCGCAGCGTGAAAAACTCGGCTGGCTGGAACAGACCCATCTCAACGGTCCGGCCCTGCGCTACGAGTTCGCCGTTGATCGGCTGTTCGGAAAAACCATCGATGACATCGCCGAAGCGCAGCAGGCAAACGGCCTGGTGCCCAATATCGCCCCCGAATACACCGTCTTCGGCAGCATGGGGGATATCCAATTCCGCGAGTCGCCGGAATGGGGCAGCGCCTTCATCCTCGTCGCCTGGCAGCAGTACCAGTTCACCGGCGACAGCGAACCCTTCGCCAGGCACTACGCCGGCATGAAACGGTATCTCGACTACCTCGGCACCTACGCCGCCAAGGACGGCATCGTCCATCTGCCGGGCAGCCTCGGCGACTGGTACGACATCGGCCCCAATCCGCCGTGGAAATCGCAACTGACCCCTACCGACCTCACCGCCACCGCCATCTACCATGAGGATGCGCAGGTCATGGCGCGCATCGCCGCGCTCCTCGGACGCCCTGCCGATGCCACGGCGTTCACCGCCCTGGCCGCGGCTACCAATGCCGCCTTCACCCGGGCGTACCTGCGGCCCGCCCGCGACGGCTATGCCGGCGGCTCGCAGACCGCCAACGCCATGGCGCTGGAGTGCGGCCTGGCGGCGAGCAACGTGCAGCCGGCGGTGGTCAGGGAACTCATCGCCGATGTCACGCGCAACCATCTCACCGCCGGGGACGTTGGCTACCGCTACCTGCTGCGCGCGCTCGCCGATCACGGCCACTCAGACCTCGTCTATGCACTTACCACCCAGAGCGACCGGCCAGGCTACGGCATGCAGCTGCAACGCGGTGCGACCAGCCTCACCGAGGCCTGGGACGCCAATCGCGGCTCGTCGCAGAACCACTTCATGCTCGGTCAGATCAACGAATGGCTGTACCACGATCTGGCCGGCATCCAGCCTGACCCGACGGCGCCCGGCTTCCGCGCCAGCATCATCAAGCCGGCGATCGTCGGCGGCCTGAGCGAAGTCAGCGCCACCTACGCCTCGGCATGCGGACCGCTCACCAGTCATTGGCAGCGCTCAGGCAAAGTTCTGCGCCTCGCCTGCACCATCCCCGCGAACACCACCGCCACCATCCATGTCCCCGCCGCGCCGGCGACGGTGGTCCGTGAAGGTAAGGTCGCCGCCACCGCGGCGCCGGGCGTGCGGCTGTTGCGTCGGGAAGGCGACGCCGCGGTCTTCTTGGTCGGATCCGGTACCTACGTCTTCACCAGCTCCCTACCATGAGCGTCCCGGACATGCGCAAGCATCCATGCTTGAAGCTGCTCGGTGCAGCCCTCTCATTCTTCCCCTGTGCCCCGGTCGACGCCGCCGAACCGCTGGCGATCGACCGGCGATGTGCAGGGACTATGCCCGCGCCGAAATCGGTCCGGGCATGATTGCAAGGCATCAGCGGCGTACCGTCGTCGATGCCGACGCCGATGCCGATGCCGCCCTGAACCTGGCCAGACGCGGATCGGACAACAACCCTGCTGCATGCACGGCGGTCGCCCATTGCCACCAGCACCTCGCTGAGCGAACCGTGGACCTTTCGCGGCATTTTCGCCGAGGCCGCCGGCAACAGCGACACCATCCACCAGGCGACCATCGAGTTCAAGAACGAGTGGTATTTCATCTTCCACAACGGTGCTCAATACGTCCACTCCTGGGGTTCCTCCCAAATTCAAGGGTCTAAACCGCATTCTATCGATTTGCGACTTTCGCATTCTTCACAAGTCGAGTTCGACTCAACT
>JAYVTR010000238.1:0-5028 GCA_043788625.1 Planctomycetota bacterium | reverse complement strand
TCGCCGGTGGTGGCGATGGAGGCGACCAGGTTGTCATGGGGGACATAGGTGCGGAATTCTTTCAGCCCATTGCCGTACTGGGTGATGCCCAGACGGCCGCCCGCATCATAGCCGCGCGTGATCACGGTGGCGCCGCCATCCCAGACCTGCTGCAGTTCATCGCGATCGGTGTAGGCACGCTGGATCTGCGAGCCGTCGGGGTAGGTCAGCTGGATCACCCGATTGGCATTGTCATAGGCATACGCCACCGGCAGCTCAGCGGCTTCGCTGGGTGTAGTGAAAGCCAGGGTCTCTGTGGTCAGGCGGCCCGCGGCATCGTAGACACGGGCAACTTGATTGGCGTAGCGTGTCGAGTTCGCCCCCGTCAAGCGGCTGGCGGTGTCATAGGTGAAGAAGTCATCGCGATGGTCAGGGTACCCGCGCACCGTCAGTCGATTGGCGGCGTCATAGGCATACGTTGTCCGTTCGTTGAGCAGCGGAGCGGTGTCAGGCGGCGCGCCTACCAACGGGATGCCGGCAATGGCGCGGCTAATGAGACGGCGGCCGCCGTCATAGGTGTAATAACGCACCGTACGTGCACTTTGGCCCTGTGGGAAGACTTCCCGATCGAGCAAGTTGCGCACATCAAAGCGGTAGCGCGTCACGCCGCCTTCGGCATCGGTGATGCTCGTCAGGTTGGACACCGCGTCATAGGTGAACAGCGTGGTAGCGGCAACGCGATCGGTCGTGACTATTTTGCGGTCACGGGCATCGAACTGGGTGGTCTCCACCTGTGACAAAGCATCGGTGGTCGCCACCAGGTTGCTGTTGGCGTCATAGGCTTTGCGGGTGACCGCTCCCGCGGTGTCGGTGCACAGCACCTCACGGTTGCGGACATCGAAGACGCAGTCCATGCCCACCCCGTTGGCGTCACGCCAGGTGACACGATTACCGGCCGCATCAAAGCCCATGGTACTGCGGAACTGCACGGCATCGAGGCTGACCCGGGCGCGACCCGCGCCATCTTGATAAATCGTGCTCGAATGCGTGAGCGGATCGGTGGTGGTCTTAGCCACCAAGGTGACAGCGGCGTCCGTAACCAAGGTATCGTACGCCAAGGTGGTCTGATGGCCAAGTGCATCGACCTGGCGTACAGTGCGGCCAAGGCCGTCCCGAATTTCAAGCGAACGCTCCTGCAGCGGATTGGTGGTGCTGATAGCCACGCCATCGGCACCCGCCCCCAGGCCAAGACCCGCCGCTTCCGGCACGCTCGACGCATCATCCTGGTACGTCCTGGTCATCGTTTCACCGGCGCCATTGGTCAAGCTCACCTGCCGATTGCGGCCGTCGTAGCGCATCAGCGTGGTGAAATGATTGCCATCGGTCCGCGCAGTCTGGTTGCCGACAAAATCATACTCCATCGTGGTCACAAACCCGGCAGCGTCGATGATCGTCTGCAGGCGATCACAGCAGACGCCATAAGTATACACCGTCATCCGCCCGAGGGCATCGGTCATAGTCTGCACCTTATGAGTCGGCGAATAAACATACGCCGTCGTCGCGGCGTTGGCGGTGCCCGTCGCCTCGGTCTGCTCGGCCATCAGATTGCGACCGGTGTAAGTCGTGGTCGTGACAAATCCGCGCGGATTGGTGACCTGCGTCAAATTGCCCTGTGCATCGTAGGTCCACGTGGTGGTCGCGACGTCGGCGGTGCCGGCAGCCGCCGCCATGGCCGACACCCGCGCCTGCGAGTCATAAGCGACCACCGAGTACCTCCCGAGGCCATCGGTGTGCGCGATCATCATGCCGCTGCCGTCGTATGCGGTATCCTCGATGACATAGCCGGGATTAATACTGAGGTCGCGGCTGAGCGACGCGAGGTACGCATTGGTCACCACCGTCACCTGCGCTGGGTCAAGCGCGCCGACATTTAGCGAGAGCTGCGAAAAAACCGCGGTGGAGAGCTGACCTGCAACCGCCGAGGTCACCGATAGACCGATACGCGCACCGACCCGACGCTGAAAGGAAAATTTGCCCACCAGGGTCCAACTGACGCCGTCATCCGACGTCGACAGAGCGACCATGGTGCCACTGTGCTGAGCGCGCAACCACACCGGCGCGTGTTGACTGGTTGCCAGGGCACCGGGCCAACTAATGAAGCCGCGGACTTCAGTGCGGTATTGTACTGAGATGCCGTCCTGACTGGCAAACACACCGACGAAAATGGCATCGGCGTCCATCGACGTACGCAGCATGATGCCGGCTTTGGACCAGCGGTCCGGCTGGGTCTGACTGTCTAGGCGCACGGTCAACGTCGCATCGCTGGCGAGCGCGCTCGAGAAATACTGCAGCTGATCGACCGGGGGCGTACCGGCCCCCTGCAGGGTGGCGGTACCCATGCCGGGCACGGTACCCACGACCACGCTGCTCCCGGCCAAGGCCGGACTGCCGATGTCGCTGGCCGTGAAAGCCACCGCCGGTGAGGCCGCCACCGCCGCTGCACGTACCTGATCCGGATTCCCCACCGCACTCGGCACCAATTCCTGCACGCTGCGCACCACACGATTCATCTGATCGTAGGCGCGGTAGGTCCACCGCCCATACGCATCGCTCTGCGCGAAATTGCGTTCACCGTGATCATACGCGCGCTGACTGGTCAGCGTATGTGTGAGATTGGGAAAGTGCGTCTCGGCCACCAAGCGCCCTTGCGGATCATAGCCCATGGTCGTCGCATCACCGTTGAACAGCCGGGTGCTGAGACGGGTCGGCGAGCCCGGCGCATAGGTGACCGTGTCCACGGACACTTCGGGGCGCCCTTCGGCAAGGCGCGTCTCGATGCGACGACCAGCCACATCATAGGCATAGGTGGTGAGAACAGCGTTGCGGTCGGTGATGGCCACCAGCACGCCAGCGGTCGCCCCACTGCCGTACAGCAACTCTTCCGTCGAGCCATCGCTGTAGCTGCGTCGAACGAGACGGTTGGCTGCGTCATAGGTGTAGGTGGTCTGGCGATTGGCCTGATCGGCCGTCATGATCAGATGGCTGGCCGCATCATAAGTGAGATCCCGCGCATAGCGGACGCCACCCGTGGTATCCGCAGGCTCCGTCACGCGGATGAGCCGACCTCGCGCATCGTACAACTGATCCGTGCGCTTGCCGTTGGCATCGATCTCGGCGATGACCAGACCACGACTGTCATAGATCCATTGCCAGGTCGCTACTTCGCTGCCCGTGCCCGTGGTCTTACTCAGTTGATTGCCGAGAGTGTCATAGGTATTGGTGGTCACGCGACCGAGTTCGTCGGTCACCATGAGCGGTGCCGCACGCTCATTGTAGGTGGTGACCTGAGTGGATCCGCCCGCGTTAGTCCTCGACGTCACCCGGCGGGTCTCTACATCATACATATAGCTCGTGGTATGGCCAAGGCTGTCCTGCTCGCTAAGCACCAACTCATGCTCGGTATCATTCATATAGATCGTCCGCTCTGAAAAATCTGCCGCCCCGGGGTCTTGCCCGAGTATGAAGTGGGGCGCTCGGGCATAGACCAAAATTTGCGCTGCCCCGGCGGTGACCTCGAACAATTGCAGCCCTTTTTCGCTTGCCCACACATACTTGTTCGCGGCAAACTCAACCGTCGGACTCGCATCATTCCATGCCATGTACGTGGTTTCACCGGCGGCGTTATCGATGCGGAATACCTGCCCTTCGGTTTGCGCCACCACCGTCGCATGCGGCAGGATGTATGAGGTCCCCGACCACCACACGGTTTTCTTCTGGTGTCCTGGCTCTGCCGCTGGGTCGTCGATGATGGTCTTTATTTTTTGCAAATTGGTGTCGTAACTGCGCGCAAAGGTAGCCGTACCGCGACCCGGGAGATCTTGGCTGATGAGGACATCACCGCTGTAGTGAAACGTCGTGGTGCTGCCATTGGGTAAGAGAATGGAACTCACCGGAAAGCGACCGCCACGCTTGACGGTATCATAGACATACGCGGCCTGGGTCAGATCGGCAGCACTCACCGTCGCCACCTGCCAGAGTTTGTTGCGATCACCATCCAGATCCGCCAGCGGCGCATCGGCGGCAAAGCGATAGTCGATGGTCTGCACCGCCACCCCGACGCGGTTGGTGATGCGCACCAAACGGCCATAGCGCGTAGGGCCATTATCCAGGTTTATCAGGTCAAAGGTGCGCGTGCCGCCATCGACATCGGTGATCACCGCTATGGTCGCTAACGGCGCACTCGCTGTCAGTTCCTGGCGGGCGTCATATAAGCGCAGGTCGCGGAAAATACCCGCCTTGGTATGCAAAATGCCATCATCCGCAGCATCGGGTGCCACCTGTTCTTCAAACTGCAGCCGGGTGGTCAGCTCTCCTGGATCCGTATAGCGCGCCGATACGTTGGTGCCGTCGGAGTTATTCCAGGTAAATAACAGATACGTGTCGGTCGATAGAAAATGATCAACCCCAAGACTGCCTGAGAGCGACGTGGCGCGCGAGCGATAATAGCGCGCCAATGACAAACTTGGTAATCCAACTTGCGGGGGTGTACTGGCTCCTCCACAGGACTGACAGCCATTCACCATCTCGCCAGTTCGATAAAACCATGCATCGTGGATGAAGATGCCACTGAGGTTATTCACCCGTGATTGGTTTTCGTCGCTGCACGGACAGGTATTGCAGGGAGTCGAACCGACATTGTTGCAGGCGATTACACGTGCCGTGACATCCTCCGCGGATATCCCGCTCATCATTGCCATCATCAGCGCCAAGCCACGAAAGGTGAAATAGGCTGACATATTGAATCCCTCACTTTGTACGAATGGATGTTTACTGAGCTGTATGTTGCCTACAAAACGCATCGCAGTCCGGTGTAGCGCACTGTTACAGCAATTAAAATTATAATAGTATTATATTTATAGTTAGATGTCTGTGTGTTACTCCCGAACTAATGACGTCCACTCCTGGGGTTCCTCCCAAATTCAAGGGTCTAAACCGCATTCTATCGATTTGCGACTTTCGCATTCTTCACAAGTCGAGTTCGACTCAACT
>JAYVTR010000237.1:0-3003 GCA_043788625.1 Planctomycetota bacterium | reverse complement strand
AGTTGAGTCGAACTCGACTTGTGAAGAATGCGAAAGTCGCAAATCGATAGAATGCGGTTTAGACCCTTGAATTTGGGAGGAACCCCAGGAGTGGACGTTATTAGTAAGACTAAGGGAGGCGGTCGTAGGTTTTTAAAAGATATAAGTAATTTCCGGGCTTCTGATAAAGCACAGGCCAACAATAATTTTAGCAAGAATCTTCAGGGCTGCTTAATCGTATACTTCTGATCGAGGCGGACCCGATGTTTCATACGCGCAAGCAATTATGGCTGGCGCAAAAGAAATTTCATCCTTCTAATATCGGAATAGTCTAAAACGGGGATTGTTGGCAGCTGGGAGGATCGTCGATCCGTTTGGGCGTCATTAGTAAATGGGAAATTCAATATATTTAACCAATTGGGCTGAGCGTCAATCTATAGTCAACTGATCTGCGTCACCTGCACTAAATCCACCAGACGCATGATATCCGCCGGCCCGATGCACGCGACATCGGCGCGCATGGCATTGGCGGCACCGGCAGCGGCGGCGTAGCGCAGCTGGCCGATGAGATCGGTGCCGGCCAACCGCGCATGGGCGAGAGCGGCGACGTAGCAGTCACCGCATCCGATGGGATTGATTTCGGCGACCTTTGGCGGCACGACGCGAAAGCGCCCCACCGGGGTGTAGATATGCAGCTCTTCCGCGCCGTCTGACAGATGGATCTCGCTTGCCACCACCCAGCGCCGACCGTCGCTACCGTATTCGTCGCGATTGGGTTTGACCAGGGTAGGCGGGTGCGGGCCGGCCAGGGCAGCATCCATGGCCGGGCCATAGCCGTCGACCCAGCAGAGGACTCCGGCCTGGGCGCAGACGTCCAGCAGGATGCGGTAGAGGTCGTTGCAGCTCGCCGATGGCACACCACCGCTGATGATGACCAGTTGCACTTCGCTGAGGCGGGCGCGTACCTGCGATACCAGCATGGCGATTTCGCCGGCGCTGACTTCCGGACCTTGTTCCATCACCGAGGTGGTGCCACCTTGCGTCGGATGCGTCAGTAAGAAACCCAGGCGGGTGGTGGCGGCAATCGGCGTGAAGCATGGCTCGATGCCATCGGCGATGGTCAGTGCCGCCAGCTGCTCGCCACTGCTGCCGCCGAGAAAGCCGCCTGCAAGTACGCGGTGGCCATGGCGTGACAACACGCGCGCGACGTTGAGCCCCTTGCCGCCGGCCACGGGTGTGAAGCGTTCAACACGGTGCACGGTTCCGGGAGTAAGCGCGACCGTTGTCAGGTAGTCGAGCAGGGGATTGGCCGTAATTGTCAGAACCGTAGCCATGGATGCGTGCTCTATTAAGGTAAAAAGCGAGATTAAAGCGGGGCGGTCATGATGGTGCCAGCGAACAGGCGCTTGAAGCCGGTGGCATGGTAGAGACCGATGGCGGCGGCATTGTCGCCAAGCACTTCAAGACCGAGCTGTTGCGTGCCACGGGCTAATTCAAGGCGGATGATGCCATTTAAGAGACGCTGGCCGTGACCCTTGCCGCGGTGCTTGGTGGCGACGCCGATCAATTTGACCCAGGCGCGCCGCCCGCTGCCGGTGACTGCCGCTGCGCCGAGCATGCCGCTGGAGCTCGGCAAGACATAGTGGCGATAGCCTTCACGCTCGCGGGTAGCGAGGTCGGGCACCAGGTGACCGGTTTCTGGAAAGGCCTCCTCGATCAGGGAGGTGATGCGTGCATGGTCACGAGTGGTCGCTGGCCGGACTTCGCGTTCTCCATCGTCCTCGCCCTCGTCCACGGTGCGCAACGGCCGCTCGAAAACCACATTGTCCTTCCACGGGATGAAGCCGTGGGCGATGAGGAAGGCGCGCAATTCACGATTGCGCCCATCAACGATGGCGCGCACCGAGGTGTAGCCGGAATCCTTGAGCGCCCGGCGGGCCTCGGTGAGCAGTCGTTCGGGAATATTGGTACCGTGCAGACCGGTACTCGAAACCGGGCCCCACAGGGTGACCTGCTCGTCACTATAGGGGCACAACGCCATGACCCCCAGCAACTCGGTGGCCGAGCAGGCCAGCACCACGCCCAGACAGTGAGCGAGATCGGCGCTGGTGGGGACTTGCCCCATACTGGCCGGTAAGCCGCAGATGACGTGGTGTTTTCCCGGCGGGCAGGCGGCAAAAGCGGCGACGGCCGCCGACGCGAGTTCTGGGCGTTGATCGAGATCGACTAACTTGACCCGCTCGCGGGTGAGTCGCTTGGTCATCAGAGGGCGCTGCGCCATGGTCGAGGATGCTAGGAGACTGTCGCGAATAGTCGACCTCGGAGGGCCTGGTCTGACGTTGACCGACGCACCCTGCCGCTGACGGTGACGACATGTCTGCGAATTTCTCTGAAGTCCTGGATGCAACGGTACGACGTGCGGGTTCAACCATGACGCAGGTGGCAGCGCGTACGGGTATCAGCCCGTCGGTGCTATCACGTTTGCGTACCGGCGAACGGGCGCCGACGCCAGCGCAGGTAAAGCTATTGGTCAAGCATCTGAAACTGGTGGGCGTCGACGTGGCGCATTTCCAGGATCTGGCGGTATTGGCGCGTACCCCCAGCGAGGTCCGCGAACGCTTGGCAGTGGCCGAGGCCACCGCCGCCGAGGCCTTAGATGGTCGGCGGCAGCTTGAACGGCAGTATGCCGATGAGCGCCAGGCCAATGACTGGCACGACGGCTGGTGGTTGGGGTACAGCTACTCTTTCCGCAGCGATGCGCGTATTCAGCGTTCATTGCTGAAGGTTGAAAAGGACCGGGTGCGGGTGCAGGTCATGGAAGGAGGCTCACTGCAGTACAGTTACCACGGCACCTTTGAGGTGCTCGGCGACAAGATTTTCATCCGTGCCAGTGAAGACCGCGGTGATCTCGAACATGTGCAGGTCACCCTACACAGTCTGTTCGACTTCCGTGAGCCCACGGTCCTCTACGGCCTGGTGTGCGGCATCTCAGGCCGCGACCTGCGCCGCCCGGTGTCTTTCCCT
>JAYVTR010000236.1:0-6282 GCA_043788625.1 Planctomycetota bacterium | reverse complement strand
AGTTGAGTCGAACTCGACTTGTGAAGAATGCGAAAGTCGCAAATCGATAGAATGCGGTTTAGACCCTTGAATTTGGGAGGAACCCCAGGAGTGGACGTTGTGAGCGTCCGCTCAGGCGGGTATCGCATGGAACACCGCTAAGGGCAGAGTAGCGTATTGGCGTGCTCAATGGCTACATCGCTGATTGCGGGCCTTGCCCGTATTTGCCGGAGCGGCGGTTTCGGGCCTTCATGCCTGAGCCGAATCCGCCGTCGGTGGTTTCGTATCGGCAGTTGATGGACCTGCGTTTTCGTCGTAGTGGCGATCATGTCTACTTGCCGATGTGCGAGGGCTGCGAGGCCTGCCAGCCGATTCGTTTACGAGCGGCGTCCTTCGTGGCCCGTGAAGATCAGCGCCGCTGCTGGAAGCGGAATCAGGATCTGACCGTGACCTATGCCGCGCGCGGATTTGATGCCGAGCGCGCTGCGCTGTACCGCCGGTACCAGACCGAGGTGCATGACAAGGATCCAGGTGAGGAAGCGAATCATTTTCTGACTGCTGATGGCGGCATCACCGGGGGTGAGCTGCATGCACGCGACGCCAACGGCGAGCTGTTGGCGGTGAGCGTGATCGACGTGATCAGTGATGCGCTGTCGAGCGTGTACTGCTATTACGATCCCGCCGCGCACCGCCGTGGCCTGGGCACCTTCATGGCGCTGGCCGAAATCGCCTATGCCCGTCAACAGGCGATCACCTGGCTCTACCTTGGCTTCTACGTCGCCGGTTGCGCCAAGATGACCTACAAAAAACGCTTCGGCCCCGCGGAACTGCTCGTCAACGGCCAATGGACGCCTGCTTCGGCTTAAAAACAAACCCTCTGGCAACGCCAGAGGGTTTCCAAAAAACTTCAGTCTCAAAACCGCGCGAGTGGCGCCTATGCAAGGCGCCGGAAGTCGACGCATAGCACCGCTATGCTAGACTTCCGGCAACGCCGCAGAGGCGCCGCTCCCGCGGTTTTGACTAGCGGGACTTGATTGCGGTCCAGGCTTCGGCGTGGAGGCGCGTGTCCTTGTCGAGATCCTGCAGGTATTCCAAAGTCTTCATGGTCTTGGCATCAGGATAGATCGCCGTGTTGGCGAGGTCGGCAGGAGTGATGAATGGCAGGGCTGCTGCAACCGGCGTCGCATAGCGGTTGAAGTTGCTGATCTGCGCCGCGACCTTTGCTTCCAACACGTAATTGATGAAGGCATTGGCGCCTTCAGCGTTCGGCGCCTGGCTGGTCATCAACATCACGTCGACCCAGATGTTCGAGCCTTCGCAGGTCGAATACGCCAGGGTTTTCTTTTCACCCATGGCGCGTACCGCGTCGCCATTATAGACCACTGCACCGGCGGCTTCTCCCGCCAGGACCTTGTTCTTGCCATCGACGCCACCGGCAAAGCCAACGCACTTTGGATTGCCCTTGGTAGCGATCAGCAAATTGACCGCCGCCTTGATCGCCTGGGGATCGCGGCTGTTCATGCTCGCGCCGCCATGCTTGAGGGCGATGCCGAACTGCGGACGCGCTTCGTCCATCAGGTAGAATGGACCGAAGCCCGCCTTGGCATCGAACAGCCACGACCACGACGGCTTGGTGTCAGCGGGAGCCTTGGCGGTGTCATAGATCAAGCCGACCGTACCCCATTGGTAGGGATAGCTGTAGGCGTTGCCGGCATCGAAGGACGGGTTCTTGAACTGCGGATCGACATTTTTGCTATTGGGAATCTTCGCCTGGTCGAGCTTCTTGACCAGGTTGAGCTTGATCATCTGCACCACATAGGCGTCGGTAGCGACCACCACGTCGTACTGGTTGACCGCTCCCGAGCGCAGCTTGGCCAGCATGTCTTCAGCGGCCTCATAGACCTCGATCTTCAGCGGATAGCCGGTGGCTTTTTCAAACTCGGCAGGCACTGCCGGATCGATGTACTCGGAGTACATGTAGACAGTCACGGGCGCCTTGTCGGCGGCGGTGAGCACAGCTAAGGGAGACAAGGCAAGGCTGGCAAAAGCCAGGACGACCGAAGACAGGTGGGTAAAAGTGGACCAGCGGGTAAACGTGGACCAGCGGGTAAACGTGGACAAATGACACAGCATAGATCACTCCTTAGAAGGGCGTGGACGGTTGATGAGAGCCATACCAACGATGGCGATCATGGTCAAGGCGACAATCAGTGTACTCAACGCATGAATCTGTGGCGTGACGCCGCGTTTCACTGACGCATAAATCAACACCGGTAAGGTCGTGCTACTGGGCCCGGAAATGAAAAAGCTGACCACGAAATCATCGAGCGAGAGAGTGAACGCAAGCAAGGCGCCACCGACGATGCCAGGGGCCAATTGCGGCAGAATCACCCGTTTCCACAGGCTCCAGGTTCCGGCGTAGAGATCGCGGGCGGCTTCAAATTGTTCGCTGCCGATGGCTTTCAAACGGGCGCCGACCACCACTGCCACAAAGCTCACCTGAAAAGTGACGTGGCCAATGGTCAACGTGGTCAGCCCGGGATCAAAAATGCCCGGGGCCACGGTGCGGAAGATGCCATAGGCCACCACCAGCGCCGCCGCCAATAAGATGTCGGGGGTCACCGTCGGTAGATTGATCATCACATCGGCGGCCGTACGCCCCCAGCGCCCCACCGGTAGACGGCGAAGACCGACCGCCAACAAGGTGCCGACGATGGTCGCCACCAGGGTCGAGGAGAAGGCGACGATTGCCGAATTTTTCGCCGCCCGGCGTATATCACGGGCCATCTGTGCATCTTGCAGTTCTATCTTGGTCGCGTTCTCGGGGGCGTCAGCGATGAGGATCTTCTGATACCATTGGGTGGTGAAGTGTCCCCATGACTGGCCGTTGCGCGTCGAGTTGAAACTGAGGCTCATCACCGCCACCAAGGGCAGGTACAAGACCACGATGCTGGCGATGGCGACCACTGAGATGCCGCTGTTGGTGCGACGCATCAGAGAACCCCCTCACGCGAGCCCCAGCGCAACAGCACCAACAACGACAGCAATGAGGCCATCACCAGTCCCAGACCGAGCATGGCACCGAAAGGCCAGTCCGCGGCAGCACCGAATTGCTGCTGAATCAGATTGCCGATCAACATATACTTGGCGCCACCCAGCAGATCACTGACCACGAACATGCCCAAGCTGGGGATGAAGGTTAAGATCACCGCCGCAATCAGACCCGGCACGGTCTGGCTCAGAATCCCATGACGAAAAGTACGCCAAGCGCCGCCGTACAGATCGCGCGCCGCCTCGACCACCGACCAATCGATGCGCTCGACGCTGGTATACAGTGGCAAGACGGCAAATGGCAACATGGCCGAGACCATGCCCAGATATACCGCCAAGCTACTCGGCTGCAGGGGTGAGCCGACGGGCAGCAGACCGCACCATTGTGCGAACAGCGCCGGCGGGGCCTGACTGCTGAGGATCAATTGCCAGGCATAGGTGCGGATCACCAGGTTGACGCATGCCGGCACCATGACGATGGCGATCAGGAAACCGCGCCAACGACGATCCCGGTCAGCGATCCAGAAAGCCAAGGGAAAGCCCAGGCCCAGGCAGAACAGGGTGGTCATGCCAGCGAGGATGACGCTGCGGGCGATGATGCGCAGTGTGTCCGGCTCCCAGCCGAGCGAGGTGTAGCCGAGCATGCGCCAGAAGTTTTCGCCATTGAAAGACCACACCACATCGCCGTAATCGCCACGCGTGGCAAAAGCCAGCAAAGACAAAGCGATCAATGGCCCAATCAGGAAACACATGAGCCACAGGAAACCGGCACTGACCAGGCCGAAGCCCGACAGCCAGAGGCGGGCCCTGGTGGTCGGTTTGCCATCGATGACGACGATGCGTGACATCGCCTCAATCGCGCAACACGAGCAGGTCGTCGTGGGGTAGCTCAAGAAATACCGATTCACCGACACGGTTGGTCTGGTCGGGCTCGGTCGAGACGCGCAGGGAACGACCCTGGCCGATGCCACCGCTGATGGTGACGATCAATTCCCAGTGATCGCCGCGGAACAGCCGATCGGAAATGGTGCCCGGCAGATGGTTGGCGCCACCGCCGGGACGGACTTCGATGTCCTCTGGACGGATGGCGATATGCCCGCTGACCCACGCCGGCACCGAGGCCACCCCCAGTTCACCGAACTCGGTCGCTACGCGTTCGGCAGTCAGGCGCGTAGCGGGAATGATATTGGCTGAACCGATGAACTCAGCGACAAAGCGGCTCACCGGCCGTTCATAGACCTGTTCGGGCGTGCCGTCCTGTTCAATACGCCCTTGGTTCATGATCAGGATGCGGTCGCTGACGGCGATGGCCTCGTCCTGGTCATGCGTGACCAGGACAAAGGTGGTGTTGTACTGTTTTTGAATGCGCTTGAGTTCGACCTGCACGTCGTGCCGCAAACGCGCGTCCAAGGCCGACATCGGCTCGTCGAGAAGCAGCACTTCCGGGCCGTTGATCAAGGCCCGCGCGAGGGCCACGCGCTGACGCTGGCCGCCCGACAATTCGTGCGGATAGCGGCCTGATAAGGAGCCGATACGCACGATTTCCAAAATATCAGCAACCTTTTTGCCAACTTCGGCTTCGGGTACACGCCGCGAACGCAGGCCGAAAGCAACATTGTCGCTGACACGCAGGTGCGGAAACAAGGCATAGCTCTGAAACACGGTGTTGACCGGCCGCTTATGCGCAGGCAGAAGCAGCAGGTTCTGCGTACCCAAGGTCACTGTCCCGCGGTCGGGAGTCTCAAAGCCGGCGATGATGCGCAGCAACGTGGTCTTGCCGCAGCCAGACGGCCCTAGCAGGGTCACAAACTGCCCATCGGGGATGGTAACCGTGATGTCGTGCAGCACTTGCACCGCGCCAAAGGATTTAGCCACGCCGATAACGGCCAGATCGAGCGGAGTGCCTGCGTTCATCCCTGGGGGTATTATCGCACATATGTGCGATGGAAAGTGTTACACCAGAGGACTCAGCATGGACCTGGGCGGTGGCACGGCATTCATCGCAAGGGCCACCCCGCAGGTACGAGATGGGGAGATGTGGGGAACTGTCCAGTCCTCAAGGAGAACTGACCACGGATTCAGCCAAAGTGACCCCGGATTTTAATGCAAAATACACTTTGGAAATTGTTTTGATCCGTAAATAGACTAATCATCTAACTATGCCCATACCGCTCGCAAACTCCCAGGTCATTGGCCGCCTACAGACCTCATCACGCGCGACTATGATCAGTGAATACCTCCAGGGCATGATTAATCGCGGGCAGTTGGTTGCTGGCCACCGCCTGCCTACCGAGCGTGACTTGGCGAGCCAATTTGGCGTCAGTGTGTTGACGGTGAACAAAGCCATGGCGGTGATGGAGGCGCATGGCTATCTGGTGCGGCGCGTCGGGGTGGGCACCACCGTCGCCCCCGAGGCCGGACGCGGCACCATCGCCCTGTCCTTCCACCAAAACCTGGTCGAAAACGGCCCGCTGTTTTACCGGGCGCTGATCACCCGCCTGGCTGATCGCATCAGTGCTGCCGGCTTTCAAGCCGACCTTATCCTGGCGCCGTGGGACGGTCAGGGCGGGGTTGATCGTGGACCGCTGATCCGCTCCTTCACGCGTGGCCGCACCGTGGGCGTGGTCACCCTCGGTTGGGCGCCGGAATTAGTCGAGCCGATTACCGAACGTGGCTTGGCCATGACCCACATCGAGTCGTGGCCAGAAGGCGAAGGCGGCTTCTACCTCGACTATGAAAGCCTGCTGACGCAATCGATCGAACACTTGGCCGCCCGCGGTCACAAACGCATCGACCTGTTCACCCAACACCGGGCGGAAAATGATTACTGCGCGTTGTTCCAGCGCCTTGCCGTGGCGCGTGGCATCACCCCTGCGGTGATCAGCAGCCTGAGCGGTGAATTGGCGTCGGCACGCGCGCTGCAGCAATTGATCAATGAGGCCCCAGGCAACCACGCCATCATCATCGGTGATGAATCGTTGCTGTCGGGGATCGCCACCGCCGCCTCGGTACTCGGCTTGACCCTTCCTACCGATCTGGCGGTGGTCACGCATGCCTCGCTGGGCCTCAACGATGAACGTCTACGCGGCTTCACCTGCTGCGGTTTCACCGTCGATCGCATTGCAGAATTGGTCTCGGGGCAGATCCTCGAACTGGTGCGGAAAGGCGATTTCTTCATCAAAAGCCGCACCGCAATCACGGCTGACTTTGTTCAAGGTTCGACAACCTAACAGGCGGCGAAAAAAAGCAGCT
>JAYVTR010000235.1:0-1853 GCA_043788625.1 Planctomycetota bacterium | reverse complement strand
CCAACGACCGCAGAAGAGGTACAAGCAGACTCCCATGCCGACCGAAATTCTTCAAGCCAGCCATCCGGTTCCTGCCTTTCAGCGGTTCACCCCGCATCCGATTTCGGAGCGAAGCTGGTGGGACATGGTGGCCAGCGACCCGCGCTGGGCCGCATGGCGCCGAGACATCCTCGCCCGAGCCGCCAGCGCCCCGCGTCAACCGCTGGTAATAACCGCCTCCATGTGGCTGCGAGTGCGCCGTCACAACGATCGTTCGGCCGGTGACCAACATGTTCAGGATGCGCGCAGCTGGCTCGGCGCGCTTGTCGTACGCCGCTGCCTGAACGGCCCAGGTGACGATGACCAGCTGCTCGATTGGCTATGGGCGCAAGCGACCGAGCCGTCATGGCTGCACATGTCGCACTGGAATCTGCAGCATGGCAATCTGGCTCCCGATCTGCCGCGTCTGGGTCAGCCGGACCTCGACCTGATGGGCTGTGAACACGCCGCGTTCCTCGCCGAGGCGGTGGAAGTGCTGGCGCCGTGGCTGACGAGCCAATCGCCAGCCCTGGCCGACAACATCCGTTTTGAAATAGATCGCAAGGTCCTCACCCCCTTTGCCGAGGGCGCCATCGCCGGGTGGATGGACGGACACATCAACAATTGGGCGGGCGTGTGCGGCGGCGCGCTGGTCGCCGCCTGCCGTTCGCTGGCGGCCCAAGGCCATCCGCGGCCAGTGGCCGAGGCTCGCGCGTTGATCTCGTTGCAGCGCTACCTTAATGGCGCCTTTACTCCGACCGGCGAATGCGATGAAGGCATCGGCTATTGGTTCTATGGCATGACCATGGCCCAGCTCGGCCTGACACGTCTCGACAAGGACGAGCTCCCCTGCTTGCCGCGCCTGGCGCAGGTCGGTGATTTCCCGCGCCGTTGCCATCTGGGGGCCGATGTATTCCTCAGTTGGAATGATAGCAACCACCATGCATCGGCGGGAACGGCGTTTGTTCCGTGGCTGGCGCGGCAGACCGGTAATCAATGGCTGTGGGATTGGGCGCGTCGTTCACCCAGCTGGGGCAGCCGGCACCTGGGCGGCCTGCTGCGCGAGGCCGAGGCCCTCGCCTGGCTGCAGCCGGATGCAACGCTGGCCTTAGCCGGCGGCGGCAGCGACTGGCTTGAAGACCAGCAGGTGGCTACCTTCCGCAACTGGCGACTGGTGGTGGCGATCACCGGCGGGCGCAATGATGAGAATCATAACCACAATGATCTCGGCCACGTCGTGGTACTGCTGGATGGAAAGTTCGTGCTGCCGGATTTCGGTGCACCTAAGCCTTACCCGGCTGATTTTTTCGGTCCGCGTCGTTACAGTTATCTCACGGCCTCGAGTGCCGGCCACAGCCTGCCGCGCCTTGGTGGCCATACCCAGCGCACCGGTCATGACGCCACAGCTCAATTGCTGGGCCGCGATCACCTCACCTGCACCTTCGAACTGATTGCCGCCTACCCGCCTGAGTGCGGTGTCGACAGCTTCGTCCGCAACCTGTCCATGCACGGCGAGACCGTAGTGCTGAGCGATACGTATCGCGGTAGGCCGGGGACCGCCATCGAGCATGTGCTGTGGATGGCGCAAGCAGACTTCGCCGGCCTGCAGGTGAGCGTCACTCCGTCAACACCAAGCACCGATACCCAGGTCGACCTCGCGCATGAACATCTGCAGCAATGGACGCACCTGTCGGCGCGGCATTGGCAATTCCAATTGCCCGCCGGCGGTACCCCACTGGCGTTCACTTAACCCGAGTCCTGCCATTGGGGTGTTTCCGCACTCGTGATTCGCTGCGATCTGGCCGTCTTTTCACGGCATATCTCTGGAGATCTGC
>JAYVTR010000234.1:0-5855 GCA_043788625.1 Planctomycetota bacterium | reverse complement strand
GAGCCATTGGAGCACGGCATGGGTCCGAATCTCGCGAATGCCGTTGCCGTGCTTGAACGCGGCGATGTGCGCGCGACCTATCACAAGCGCCTGTTGCCGACCTACGACGTGTTTGATGAAGCGCGTTATTTCCGTCCCGGCAGCGACCCTTGCGTGCTGACCATCGCCGGCGTTCGTGTCGCCTTAACGGTGTGCGAAGACATCTGGAACCAGGCCTTCGTCGATGGGGAAATCGGTCTCGGCCTGCGTTACCACCAGGACCCCATCGGCGATATCGCTGATCAGTGCGACCTGATCATCAACTGTTCGGCCTCGCCCTACCATCTGGGCAAATCGGCGGTGCGCCGCCTGGTCGTCGGTGGCGTCGCCCGCCGTGCCAAGGTGCCGGTGATCTATGCCAACCAGGTAGGTGGCCAGGATGATCTGCTGTTCGATGGCGACAGCGGCGCCGCCTTACCCGATGGCAGTTGGATCGAAGCCCTGCCGCGCTGGCAGGCGGGTGTCGGCGTAATCGAGATTCCCACCGGTCTGCAACCGGTGTCGCCCACCGCCCACTTGTTGCGCACAGCGCCACTTACCGACGGCAGCGCTGACTTGCATGCGGCGCTGGTCATGGGCATCCGCGACTACTGCGCCAAAACCAAGCAGAACCGCGTCGTCCTCGGGCTTTCCGGTGGCATCGACTCGGCCTTGGTGGCGGCCCTGGCGGTCGATGCCTTGGGTAAAGAAGCAGTGATCGGCCTGCTCATGCCAGGGCCGTTTTCCAGCCCCGGCAGTCTCAGCGATGCCCAGGCCTTGGCGAAAACCCTCGGCATCCGCAGCCACATCGTGCCCATCACCGCCGTCAATGACCTGGTGTTGAAGGAACTGCAGCCGATTTTCGCCGACATCCCCAGCGGTATTGCTGAAGAAAATTTGCAGTCGCGTCTGCGGGGCGTGGTGGTCATGGCGGTGGCCAACAAGCTGCACGCCATGGCCCTCACCACCGGCAACAAGAGCGAGCTGGCCACCGGCTATTGCACCATCTACGGCGACATGAACGGCGGCCTGGCACCGATCGGGGATCTCTACAAGACCCAGGTGTGGGACCTCGCCAGGTGGATCAACGTGCAGGCCGGGCATGAACGCATTCCCGAGGACTCGATCACCAAGGTACCCTCAGCTGAGTTGCGTGAGAATCAAACCGATCAGGACAGTCTGCCGCCGTACGAGGTACTCGATCGCATCCTCAAACGTTACCTCGAAGAAGGCTGGAGCCCGGACCGCATCACCCAATGCGGTGATGATGCGGCGCTGGTGCAACGCATTGTGCGTTTGGTCGAGCTCAATGAGTTCAAGCGCCGCCAAGCCGCACCGAACTTACGGGTCTCGATCAAAGCCTTCGGCACCGGCCGGCGCTTTCCCCTCGCACGTAAAATTTGAGTCCATGTCCACGCTAACGATTCGTGTTTTGACGGATGCTGATCACTCCGCCTGGCTCCCGCTGTGGGCCGGCTACAACACCTTTTATGAAGCCACGGTACCCGATGCCGTCTCCACCGAGACGTGGCGGCGTTTTCATGATCCGCTGATGCCCATGTTTGTGCTGGGAAGCTTCAGGGAGAATGAGCTCATCGGCTTTGCCACCTATCAATTCCATCTTTCGTCGTGGTCGATCGGCCCGGTCTGCTATCTTGAAGATCTGTTCACGGCGCCCGCTGCGCGTGGGCTGGGTGCCGGAGCGGCGATGATTGCGGCTGTCGCCGACGCCGCCCGGGCGGCTGAGGCGACTCGCCTGTATTGGGTCACGCATGAAAACAATAAAACTGCACAGGTACTGTATAATCGCGTCGCCACCAATTCGGGATTTATCCAGTATACCCGTGATCTTTAATTCTTGAGTTCCCAGATCTTATTTTCAGCGCGATAGAAAGTCGCCCCCAGGCGTGGCAGGGCGACTAGCAACTCGACCCCAGCGCCGATGCGAATGATCACTCCCGGATTGATCAGGCGCCGCACCACCAGGCGCGCCGCCGAGACGAGGATCTCAGCATGCGACGCTTGATCGGGATGGGCGGAGATGATGCGCTGGCAACGCGCGACTGTTCGTTGCAGGTCGGTCAGCTCAGCGAGGGCATCGCGCAGGGCATGGTCTTCACTGGTGTGATCGTCGCCAGCCGACAGTCGCGTCTGCACGCGATGTGCCAGCAGCCGACAACGCTCACGCACGGACAACATCTCTGCATCCAGATGACCGCCACGCTGATGCGCCCAGGTGAGCAGAGCTTCGGAAAACGGATCGACGCCGACTTGTACGATGGTCGGCCGACCGTCGGCATCGCCCAGGGTATCGCAAGTCACCGAGCCAGCCGCCAGCAGCTCGCCGCCGATGATTTCCTTGGCCACAACATCGCCGGTGGCGCGCACCTGGGCGAAATGAATGGCGAAATCCACGTGGATGTTGCGCCCTTTCACTTCGCGTGACTCGATATGCCGCGCATGCACATCGCCATGCGCTTTGACTCGCGTCGTACCTTGAAGAATGCCACCCTTCACCGTCAGATCACCGCGGGCAGAAATACGCGAGTCTTCGACCGAGCCGGTGATGGTGATTTCCTGTTGGCTCTTGAGGGAAAACGTGGCGTGGACATCGCCCTTCACCACCACCGGATAGCGACTGCTGATGTTGCCGATGGTCATGTCGACGTCGCCGGGAACGGTGACCTCGTGCATAATCTGCACGAAATTCTTACCGCCACGGGTGAAGCGCTGGTAGATGCCGCTTTCCGCCGCCCGCGCCAACGATGGATCATGCTCATCGATCAGATTGCCAGGACCCAGCAAAGCGCCAAAATCTACCGTTCTCCCGGCCTTGGCGGCAATGGGCTTGCCGCACACATCGCAGCCGGGCTCACCGTCACCCGGTGGCAGCAGACGAGCCACTGGCGTGCCGTGGCTGATTTCCCGAAAATGATGCAGCTCGTGCAGATCGACGGTACCTTCGCCATACACCGCCAGCGGTTCATGGACCAATAATTCAACCCGCCCATCGGCACCATTCTGCGCCGGCCGACCATGCGCGACGACCAGTAAACGCTCTTCAGGGACTGACCGGGTGGCGGCAAACAGAGCCCCGGGTTCAAGACCCACATGTACTCCAGCCGCGGTAAGCAGCGCCTTCAGTGCTACCAGGGACAGGTGCGCCGCAGCCGGCATCAGCAATACCGCCGTTAAACCATCATCAGCTATACGCAGGGTTGGTTCCACCAGTATAGTATACCGCACAGGCGATGACCCTGCTGACGTTTTCCAGCTGCATGCTGATGTCCCAGCTGAGGCAGCTTCAATCAACGTATGAATTAATAAATAAAGCGGGGCCGGCAACGCATCCGCCAGCTAGAACCTTTGACGTCAGCGAAGATGACGATTCAATGCCCAGATCCATGGCACTCCTCGCACTCACTCGGATGACGGTCGCTGATGCAGTACGCCAACCTGTTACGTGGCTGATGACCGGCGTTTCGCTGGGGTTATTGGCGATGAGCTACCTTTTCGGAATGTTCAATTTTGAACCCGAAGACCGTCTGCGCATGTTGGCCACGGCCGGTGTGGCAGTAACGGTGATCAACGGTTTGTTCTTGTCGGTGGTCGGTGTCAGCCAGAGCGTGCACGATGAACTCGCCAGCCGCACCGCCTTGACCCTGTTCGCCAAACCTTTGGGCCGCGGCACTTACCTGGTAGGCAAGGCCTTGGGCGTGTGGCTAACGGTGGTGGCTTCCGGCCTGGTGCTGATGGCCGTGCATGCCGGTTTACTGTGGCTAGGTGGACGCAGCGGATTCGAAGACGCCTTTGAGAGCCATGCTGCCAGCGATGCCATCCCTGTCCCTTGGCAACCGATCGTGGTGGCACATGCCTTGGGCTTCCTGCATGGTGGCGTCATGGCCTGCATCGCGGCTGTGCTCGCATTGCGCTTGGCCTTGGTAGCCAACATCCTCGTCTGTTTTGCGATTTTCGTGATTGGCCATGTTCTGGCCGGGATGAAATTGATGGGCGCGGTAATCATCCCTGCCTTGGCCATCTATAACGTGGATGATGCGATTCAACTTATGGGGCAGTCGGTTTCATGGACTTATGTTGGATCGGCCGCCCTTTACACCCTATTGTTTGCCTCAGGATGCTTGCTGATGGGACTGTCCGTGTTCCAGCGGCAAGATATCCCTTAAGCGTCCCCAGGAGTTCTGACCGTGCGCTACGCCTTGCTCGGTGATATTCATGGCAACACCGAGGCCCTCACGGTTATCCTGAATTCAATTAAAGAGCAGAAGATCGACAAGATCGTCTGCCTCGGTGACGTGGTCGGCTATGGTGCCGAACCGGTTCAATGCCTGAACATGATCCGCGATCTCAAATGCGATGTGATCGCTGGCAATCACGATTGGGCAGCGGTCGGCAAGCTTTCGATCGACATGTTCAACGCCTACGCCAAGGCCGCCGCATTGTGGACGCGCGAACAATTGGCGCCGGATCAGAAGGAATGGCTGGCGAATCTGCCGTTGACCATCACCTATGAACATTGCGCCGTGGCGCATGGCACCTTCCATCAGCCTGAGGCATTCAACTACATCCAGACGGTGTTCGATGCCCAACAGAGCTTCGAAGCACTGAAGAAGATGGGCGCGCGCCTGGGCTTTCTTGGCCATAGCCATGTACCCGTGGGCTTCTTCGATACCGATCCGATCACCTACACGCTTGACCCGGAAATGCCGGTCGATGCCGATCTAGCGATGATCGTCAATGCCGGTTCAGTTGGTCAGCCGCGTGATGAGAACAACAAAGCCTCATTCGCGGTCTACGATTCGGCCACGGCGGCGGTGACCATCAACCGCCTCGAATACGACATCGATGCCGCTGCCAACAAGATCCGTGCCGTCGGTTTGCCGGAAATCCTCGCCGCCCGGCTCTATCAAGGTAAATAAGAGGCAAGGTAAATAAGAGGCAGGGCAAATAAGCCGCGGCAGCCAGCCCCCCGCGTGCGGTTATGGCGCGCTGCAGATTTGTGAGCCATACTGAAAGCGATGGAACTCCACCGCCTCGATCAATGGCAGCCCGGCTGGATGCTCGCCCGCCCGGCACGCTCCCATGCAGGCAGCATGCTCGCTCCGGCTGGAACACCGCTATCACGTGAATTGGCCATGCGCCTGACCACCCAGGGTCTAGATGGCGTGCTCTGCGTACGCCTCGGCGAACCGCTACCGCAAGCCCCCGAGCACCTCGATCGTTTCGGGCCTGAGACCGCTACGCAGTTGACTGCCCTTTTCGGCGCCACGGTTGACGAGCCGTCGATGCGCCCGGTATTCGCAGCCGCGTTGGCGCATGCCGCCGCCTGTCATAGCCGCTATCGTCGAAGTCCACCATGAGCCAGGCCATCTATCGCCCGTTTGGCGAAGCCGCCGTTATCGACTGCCTGCGCGGAGTGACCGGTTTGCCCACCTTGCCGGCGGTGGTCAGTGCTCTCGGCAGGCGCTTCAATGCGCCGGATGTCAGCGCTGCTGAAATCGCCGATCTGTTGGGACACGACCAGGCGTTGACCGCCCGCGTGCTGCGTTTAGCCAACAGTGCTTTTTACGCGCCGCGCGAACCGGTGCGTTCGCCCCAGCAAGCCGTGGTGCTACTCGGCTTATCGACGGTGCGCGCGATCACCCTCAAGGCCTCGGTCTTTACCGCTTTCCCGATTGCCGATGCACGACCGTTCTGGCTGCATTCGCTGGCTACCGCCTGTGCCGCTCGGGCGATTGCGCGCTTGGCCGGACTCAGCCCGGCTGACGATGCCTTTGTCATGGGCTTGCTGCATGACATCGGCAAGTTGGCCCTGGCTG
>JAYVTR010000233.1:0-7490 GCA_043788625.1 Planctomycetota bacterium | reverse complement strand
TGCCTGGGCACATGGGCATGGCATCACACGTGGTTTCATTGCGCCGGGCAAGCCGAGTCAGAACGGTTTCATTGAATCCTTCAACGGCAAGTTCCGCGAAAACGGCCAGCAATGTGGCGGCCCAGGTGCCACCGTCTTCACTGGCGACGAAGAGCCAGTTCTTGCGCCCGACAGCGATGGGACGCTACTGACGTTCGGCGGCATTATTGTCGAGGGGTAGTCGTCCATCGGTACGAAGCGGGTGAGTGCTTCCCAGTGGGTGCGGAGATAGCACACTTATGCTGAGACAGCTCGTACCGGTTTTTTACCCTCCAATCCGTGAGCGATAATAGTCGCGACATCTGGTGTCAGTGTGCAGCGACGTTCGCCATCGCGTCCGCGATGGCGATTTGATCCGGCGATCCACCAGCGCGGAGCGCAGCTATTACGCGCTCGCGCAGGTCCAGCCCGCGGTCCTGGCTCAGTTTTGCCTTGGCCTCGACACGCTCCACATCGATGCAGAACCAGGCGATCGCCTTTCGCAGCCGTTCAAATGCGTCGCCGCCAAGGCGGCTCCAGATGGTCGCTGCGTTGTCGGGGTCGAACTCGCGAATCATCCGCTCAAAGAGCGAGCGCTGTTCCGAATCGTTATCGATCCATTGTAGCGGTCCACTTGCGTGTACCGCGAGATAATTCCATGTTGGCACTCTGGCGCACTCGTCGTACCAAACCGAGGAGATGTACGCGTGTGGTCCAGTGAAAACAGCCATGGCCGTAGTTGCCCGCATGAGCGCGTTCCCGCGCGCCACGTGACCGTGGATGATGAAGCGTCCGTCGACGCGATCGACCAGCAACGGGAGATGCGCTGCCTCAAGCGCGCCATCTATGTCGGCGACCACGGCAGCAAACGCATGCCTACGCATCAGCGCGAACTGTTGCTCTGGGTCGTCGAGGCCAAACTGGGGCGGAAGATACATCGTTAGCTCCAAGAAATAATCAACGTTCAGCCCGAGCAGATTGACGCTCCGAGACCTGCGTCAACTGTCCGCCTCCCCTGCTCTGAGCGAGAAACGTCGCTCAATCAGCGTGGACGAGTTGTCTGCGGCAAGCTGAGCTGACTATAGACGGCTTGTCAGCCAATAGGATCACGCGCAACCTTGAAGATGGCTCTTTGAGAGCATGCAGATTTCATGAAAGGAAGATCCGATATTTTCAGAAAAAATGTGTAAATCTATCCTATAAAATAATGAGGTCGGATGTGGAGAAAAAGACCCAGCTGGAATCACATGTTTTATGTTTTTGCAATACTTACACTTATACTGAGACAGTTCGTACCGGTTTTTGAACCCTCCAGGGATTGGGAATAGGGTGTAAGATAAGGGGACGTTCACCGTGATTTCTCTACTTATGCTTTCGATCTTAGCCCAATATATTACGGCCACTTTTCTAAATCTTGGTCGTTTTCTTTACCGCATTGGCTTTTCACCTGTCGTGGAGGCAAACCTTGAAACATGAATAAGTCCCTTGTCCCTCCAACGTCGATCTGCGACAAGTTGGTTGAACATCACAGAGGTGTCCTAATGACATTCACGTAGCCCCTGAGAAATGCTCGAACGGCGTCCACCGATCGCGTAGAGTAAACCTACCGGGCCGCCGTTTCTGTGCATATCTCACGAGGCTCTGGCAATGTGTTCAAAGGTGGGTTGATAGCCGTCCCGCGCCCGTGGACGCAGGCGGCACACTTCCAGATCCAAGGATGGTACGCGCGACCGTAGAATCTGAGAGTGCGACGAAGACGGGTGTGCGTAAGGATCTGCCGCTAGAAGTCGCGGTCGTGCATGCCGGGTCATGCAGCCTTGGCTGACACCAATTATTTTACTCACACGAACCCCTGAAACCTGATAAAAATAAGTTCTATCCACCCCCCAAGTTGTCAAGATTTTGCAAATAATGTTGCAACCCTGGATCCAATCTGGGAGAATCAAAACGTGAAATTCGCACTAGCTTATCCCGGTTTTTTTCGTCATGGCTTTACCTTAATCGAATTGCTCGTGGTCATCTCCGTCATTGCCCTCTTGGCGGCGATGCTGTTGCCATCGATCAAACTCGTTCAAGAAGCGGCCCGACGCGTATCGTGCATGAGCAATCTTCGTCAAATCGGCACGGCGATGATGGGCTATACTAATGACAACGACGGTGCGCTGCCATACACGCAGCGTAGTGTTGCGTCCGGGGCCTCATTCAACCGCGGCAGCGAAGCCGCACTGCTCGAACGGATGCTTGCTGAACTGCTCGGGACCCCCATCCCCAATCAATACACAGCCCTTGATACGTGTTCTGCCAATCCGGTGTTCGCATGCAAAGCCGGTCCGTATCGCAAGACCCAGGACATGTGGGTCGGAACCCGACGTTGCTGGGTAACGGCGACCGACCAAAGGGGCGCTTACGACCACATGAACACCTATGAAGGGAGCATGGTCTACCTCTACGGCGATTATCCCGATTACCCGGCCGTTCCGGTGAATCCAGGCGATCCCACCGGTGATCAGTCTGGGCAATTACGCCTAACGCTTTTTTCACGCATCTCACAAGTCCCATGGCAATTCTGTTCGCGACGCGGTGGACCTCTGTCTTTTGGCGGAGAGCTCTGCCTGCAGGGCAGCTCATGGCATTCGAAGATCCGCCCGACCTTGTTCCTCGATGGCCATGCCAAGGGCCTGCAGGATGCGGCAAACGTCGCCAATGGCTTCTCGTCCCAGTCGTTGATGGTGCGTCCGAACAACGTGAGGACCTACGCGCTCGACGAATACTGAGGACAGGCAGTGGCGATTTCAACGCCCGCCATCAGTTAAAACGCGGCTACGACGCATCCACCCCAGGCTCATGGCAAGCATTCCTTCGAAAAAAAGTCACCAGAAAAAAGCGTCCCGCTTGGCTCCGCGCAGGCATCGTCCAAGGCGATCGCGGCCGGTGTACCCCGCTGCACCTGAGCCAAAGCTTATGAGCGCCTGGCCACTCCACGGTGGACCGGCTGTGCTGAACGCTCCTGGGATGAGATCAGCGCACAAATAGGCAACCACACCCGACCCCAGGGCATGTCCTCGCCATCGGCCCGGTCGTGGCACCGCCAACGCACATCAGCACCCGCATCGGCGAGGATCGCCCCACGGGTGCGGTCGCGCACCAAGGCGATCAGTCCATGCATCGGGGGTGTGGCCGCACGATCGAGGCGAACACCAACGGCCCCGGTGTCTCGCCACGCACCGCCAGCCACGCGACCAGGGGGCGACAGGTCGCCGGCGGAATGGTCAGCCACTCGCGCTGGGTGCGGTGTTTGCCCAGCACCTGGATGCGTTCACCGGCCAGGTCGACGTGCTCCGGGTAGACGAGCGAACACACCTCGGCACGGTGCAGCGCGCGGCCGTAACAGAGCCACAAAATCGCCAAATCGCGGGCGCGTTTGGGTTCGGCTTGTTCTGAAGCCACGGCGACGAGCCGCCGAAAACCGCACGACCAGGGCCACGCGTATCTCGATAGGCGACCACTTTCGGCATGGGCAGTTCCAGCGTCCACGTGATGATGCCAATCAAGCGCGCGGCATGCGTGAGCGAGCGCAGCGCCGCAATACGGCGGGTGATCGTCGCCAACGCCAGGCCTTTCTTCGTCAGGTGAGCGAGATATCCGAGGGCGAGTTGATGCGCGGCACCCGCGTCACAGCAAAATAAGTGCGTGAGCATGTCATCGATCGCGCACGTGCCCCAAGCCGCAAAATCTGCGAGGTCGTTCGCATACGCAGCGAGCGTGCGCGGTGATTTGCCAGTGCGCCACGCGGCAAGTATGCCTGCTGTCCCGACGACCCGTGTCGGCACCCCCGCTCGCGGCATCACCACCTCACTGATGAAAGAAGTTGTATCACTCATGGAGGTGTCGTCGCTGCAGGTACTCGATGATTCCACCACCCCAATCCTGACGTGGCGAGAAAGATGATCTGCATGGTCGCTAAGCCCCAGGTGCCCGACCCGAGGGCGTTCACGATCCACAAGGCATTCATAGGCCAAAGCTCCAGCGCCGCCGTGCGCGGTCGGTCCCAGCGACCAGGGCCGCCCCGAGGAAGCCCAACGCCATGCCGGGCCACTGGCTTATTGACGACATCACTAATAAATTGTTAAAAAATAGGCTTCATATAAAATCACAAACCATCCCGCACAGGCCGGTTAAGCTTGTGCTATGGTACTTTTCACAAGCTTACGCGAAGCGTACGCTTGAAATGCACCTTTGAAAAGTACACTTGAAATATACACGGATTATCCATGCACACCTACACCCTCCGTTCCCTGCGCTCGCACTTAGCCGAAGCGGTGCGCCTCGTCACGCGAGGGGAAGTCGTCTCGGTCACGCGTCGTGGGCAGGAGGTCGTGCGCATCGTACCCGCAACGGCGCCTGCGGGATTACGTCCACTGCCCTCCCTTGCGCAGGAGCGTGCGGCCATGGCCGCCGCGAGTGGGACGGTCATCACCGGCTCTGCCGTCGTGACCCTGCGCGATGAGGAGCGTGCATGACGTCCGTGTATCTCGATACGTCGGTGTTGGTGGCCTATTATGTGCCAGAGACTTTTTCAGCACAGGCAGAAGCCGTGCTTTTGGCGGCAGCCGATCGGGTCGTGAGTCCCCTTTGTCTCAGTGAAGCCAGCGCCGCGCTGCGTGCCAAAGTCCATTATGGGCATCTATCGATGGCGCATGCGATGGCCGCCCGTGACCGTTTCCGTGGGCACTACGATGGTGGCTATTACCGCGTCATTCCCTTGGAAAATCGCCATTATGACCAAGCCTTCACCAGCGTGTGGCAGCTGACCCAGCGCCTACGGACTCTCGATGCCTTGCACCTGGCGGTCGCCCAGATGGGCGGATGTTGCCTCGCTACAGCCGATGAGCGGCTGCGCGACAGTGCGTTGGCCGCACGGCTGCAAGTGGCGTGGGTTGGATCGTGAAGAGCTGCGTGTTCATTCCGGCAGCCGTACCTCGTCGTTTGTTCCGATCGAGACAGTAAGTCGTTCCTGGACGCTCGAATGACTGATCTTCCCCCTAAAACGTTGATACCGGTCTAAGGTTATTTGGACGAGTGGGGACAATGTCGATATAATGCTGGGAATCACCGGCTACACACCACCTTTTTTGAAGTGGTGTAAACTTTGATTTCGATTCCGCAGCAAACCACAAGTATGAGAAGCCCGCTTCAGGGGGCGAGAAGCACGGTTGGTGAAAAAGCCAGGGCAAAAAAGCCAGGAGATAAAAAAGCCAGGAGACACACTTTTCACCCGGTCTCCATCGCAAGAAACCCGCAACGACCGAACGGTTGTTAACTTTTCCTGCCGTAACGATGATGATCAAGTGGAAAGTGGTCGCCGTAGATAAATTCATGCATTCAACCGCAGTTTTAATGCGTTTCCATGCATGATACCCGGCACAGATCCGTACGTGCGGAATTACCGCATACGGCTCTTCCATCAGGTTGTGACGCATAGTCGCTCATTGGGGTAGGGATGGAGGATTTTAGCACGTGGAATGAAGTCGTCGGCCAGTTTTCGCATGAAGATCCAGGTCGTGCCTCTTTGGGCTGTTTGGCTCCGCCGACCAAGCGCACGGCGCCACGCCTCGACCACACGATCCCTGAATTGATGAATGGCCATGCCGTTTCCGGGAACAGCATGATAGTTCAGCCACCCACGAACCACCGATCCCAGCCATTTGCCTTGTTCGACGATTGGCAGGGATCGATTAGCTTTGAGCGCTTGCCCTATCCGTTGAATCGTTGCCCCCAGACGCTTGGGCATGGTTGTGCGGATCACCGTAAACCCTCCGTCTGACCGACGCTTCGCGCAGCGATGCGTGAAGCCCAGAAAGTTGAAGGTTTCCGGCTTGCCTGCTCTTCGTTCTTGGCGATTCGACATAGCGAATCGACCGAATTCAATGAGCCGGGTTTTCTCCGGATGCAGGTTCAACGCGAATTTCGCCAAGCGTTCCTGCAGGTCGTGCAGAAAACGCCGGGCATCAGCTTCGCGCTGCAATCCCACTATGAAGTCATCGGCATAACGAACGATAATTACCTCGCCCGTGTTGCCCCGACTTCGCCACCATTTCACCCACAAATCTAAGACATGGTGCAGGTACACATTCGCCAACAGCGGTGATATCACCGCTCCTTGCGGAGTGCCTACCTTTGTCTCCGACCACTTCCTCGACTCGCTCACCCCCGCACGCAGCCATTGGCGCAGCAGGCGTAAGATGCGCGGGTCAGCCACGCGATGTTCCATGAATCTCATCAGCCACTCGTGATTGAGCGCGTCTAAGAAACCCTTGATATCCGCGTCCACGATCCAGTTCACTTTTCGCTGCGTGATTCCCACCGCTACCGCATCGAGGGCATCATGCTGCCCTCGAACTGGGCGAAATCCGTAGCTGAATCCGACAAAGTCCGTTTCATAGATGGCCTGAAGAATCCGACTCACTGCCAACTGGACGATTTTATCTTCCAGCGCAGCAATACCCAGTGGCCGTTTCGTGCCATCAACTTTCGGAATCCAGGCCCGCTTTGATGGCTGGCCGCGATAACGACCACCTTGCACACGATCGTGCAGGTCGATCAGACGCACCAGCACGTCCTCCCCGTATTCCGCCCACGTCACCCCGTCGATGCCTGGCGATGCGGATCGCTTCAACGAGCAATACGCATCCTCCAACGCCCCGACCGTGACGTGATGCAGGAGATTCGTGAACCGCATGTCCTTGTCCCGCTTTGCGACTTGGCGTATCCGTTCTAGACCACTCACCATGAGTCCCGAGTCCTGCGTCTCGGGCATCGGTGGCCAGTTCGGATTCTCTGATGTCTCAGGCCTTCCCTCCCCCTTACCTCGGCCAGATGGCCTTCGGCGGATCAACGGTACTACGCCCTCGTCCGACTTCCTATAGGCGTGCATGGCGGTCGTTCGGGGTTGTCCCTTCACCGCCCGGACGGATGGCACAGGCCCACCCGTCACCTCCAGGATCTCCCGGTTTCCGTGCGTGAAACTTCTGGGCATGCTCAGGGTCTGCGACACCGCCAGGACTTCTGAGGACATCGCGATAGCGCCCTCAGTCATATTGCCTTTCCTGCGACACAATGAGGTCGGCTCCTGGAATGAAATTTCGGTGCTCAATGGCTGGCCTGCCCATGCCGCTGTGAACGCTTCGCCAACCACCTTCGGGCAGCTTCCACTGGATTCTTGGTGGAATCTGTCGACGCATCACTCGCGGTCATCGTAGTTCGCTACTCCTTTCGATGTCAGGGACTTGCACCCTGTGTTGCACGCCGGCTTTTACCGGCGCACTGTGTCCTGGCTTCTCTCCCCCGAAATGTGAACACCGGTTCACGGTTGTTTGAACCTGAAAAACGCTCTTCCCCACTCGTAGAACGAGCGAGGTAACATAGGGCTTCAGGTCGTGAATAGCCTATGCGAGACTCTGCGGACCAGCCCT
>JAYVTR010000232.1:0-4810 GCA_043788625.1 Planctomycetota bacterium | reverse complement strand
TGCTGGCATAGAACCCGAGCAGGCCATCGCCGCGTTTGCGTTCGTCGGTGGCGATGTCGAGCATGGTTCCCGCTGGCGCTTCGATGACCACGCGCACGTGGCCGAGGAACTCGCCGCCCAGGTCAGCCACCACCACCCAGCCGGGCGAGTTGGATTGCGGGGCGAGGGTCAGTGGCAGATTGATGGCGAGATTGCGATGCAGCATGCGGCCGGGTCGATCCCAGGCCATTTCGCGGGCGGGGATGACCCCATCCTCGCGGTGGTCCTCAGGCCATTGCGCGACCAGGGCTGCCAATGCAGCGGGGTCGGCCGGCACTTGGTCTTTGGCACTGAGCATGGCTCCTGCGGCAACCACGGGGCCATGGCGCAGGGGGCCAACGGTGAGTTTGGCAGCACGTGGCCAGGCCAAGTATTGGGCCCAGATTTCGGTCAATACTTGCGGTTCGCCATAGAGTACATGCATCCCCGCCGATAGCTGGATCAGGGCATCCTGGCGATTGCCGCCCAGCGGATGATTGGCCACCGTCAGCTCTTGGCCATCGAGCCAATGCGGGCCCCAGAACAGCCCGAGGCTTATTTGCTGGGTGATGGGGGAATGGAAAGTCATGGCATAGGCGAAGCGCAGTATGCCAGCCTGGCCTTGCAAACGGCGCACGCGACAGACGCGGCGTTCTTCGCTGTCATCCAGGCACGCCACCAGGTCCAGGCTGCGGGCACGATCGCAGGTGAGATCGAGGGCCGGCAAGGTGCGGCTTTCGAGCGCGCCCCACGGGCCATGCTGACGCACCACGGGCGCCAGCCAGGAGCCGGCTAAATCGGCTTGCAGACGGCGCTGGTCGAGGATCTCGACCGGCCCTTGCGCGAAGCTGTACGCCGGTGCGTTTTCGTCCCAAGCGCTGCTGCGCTGTGCCTGCCACGGACCGGGAGTGGCGAGATCATGGACCACGCCGCCGGCACGGATCTCGCCCCAGGCGATGAAGCCGCCAGAGGATTCCATGGTCTGGTAAGTCGAGCACCCCGGCGACCACACCTCCACCAGCAGATGGTTGTCGCCCGGCTGCAACCAGGTCGCGAGATCGAGACGGTCATAGGCGGGGTACCCGGGCACGAACCGTCCCGGGCCATAGGCGACGATGCGTTCGTTCACCGATAGGCGCCAACGGGCATCGCCGAACAAGCACAGCTCGGCAGCTTCAAACGGCCCGGCCAGGGTCAGGAGGCGGCGGAACAGCACGAAGACGTTGCGCCCGGCGCCATGGGCGTCGGACCAGATCCATTGAGCGGTACGGCTGGGCGATGATGGCATGATGGGATCCTAACCGGCCGGGTGCCGGGCTGGCTAGTCGCGATTTATTCAACTCGTTGAATAAAGAGAATGACCAGTGATCAGCGACCAGCGACCAGCGACCAGCGACCCGTGACCCGTCTAAAAGCTCGAAGCTCAAAGTTCGAAAATCTGAGACTGGCCTCTAGTCCCTGGTCATCCCCGCAATCCGCACCGCCACCCCCGCCGCCCTCAGTTTCTCCACCACCGCCGGATCCGCCCCCGTATCGGTAATTGACCTGACCCCCAATTCTGATCCGGCCATTATGAGAAAACCGGCTGGGGTTGGTTGGGGTGTACGCGGTCGCTGGCGTTGCCAAGTGTGGTGCTGTCTAATGACGCCGAGCACGGGGCCATGAAGCCCCGCACGCAGGCGTCATTTTGATGACATCGATCGGCGATAGTCGGCAAGCTTCTCGCTGCGAGTCTGGTAGCCGAGCCAGCTGTGAGGACGCTGGGTATTATAGTGCATGCGGTATTTTTCGATGGTGGTGATGGCATCATCTAGCGAGGTGAACCAACCGGTCGAGGTACTCATCGCGCAACTCGCCGTTGAAGGATTCAATGAAATCGTTCTGAATTGTCTTGCCCAGCGCAATGAAACCGAACGTGATGCCATGACTTTGTGCCCAGGTATCCAGTTGGTGATTGATGAATTTCGGTCCGTTGTCGACCGTGATCCGCAGTGATATGCCAGTCACGTGCCGTTCCATTCAGGTCTAAATCTGACGTACTGCAGCAGGCAGAACCATGGGGCATGGCGCTTAGGTAATAACGGTTACGAGTGTTGGGCGGGTTGATTTGAAAGAATCCACGTGCTGCCAGATTTGTTGGTTACATATGTATGAGGAAGATTGTGGGCATATTCGGCCCCGGCGTGGTCATCGACAAACAGCCAGATTCGTTGCGGCATGCTCCATGCTTGTTGGAGATGCTCATCATTCCATAGGCCAGGATGGGTGGGAAGCGTATCCGCAGACACCGCATCGGCGTTCTTGGGCACAGCTTGGGTATGCGGTGTAACTGCAGTGAAATAGCCAAATCCAAGTTCTCGAGCTCTCCCGAGGATAATGAACTGACGTTTAAGTTCCCAGCCGATGGTATAATCCATGACGCGGTTTTGCTGGACCACGACCAAGTCATTGGCACGAATTTCGGGAAGCATCTGGTGCACGATGTCACCACTGTTTGCCTTGGGCAGCCAATGTTGCCACTGCCCGTAACCAATGGCCATGACTATGATCATTGCTACCGCGGGTAGGCCCCAGGATATTTCCGACCGTCGCCACCAATAGGCCGCCGCTGATATGGCAAGACCGAGGGAAGCGCTTACGAGTGCGGCCCACATGAGAAGGTCTTTGGTCGCTCCAACTTGCTCGAGATGCGTCTGCCAGGCCGGCACCCAGCCCAGGATGGGTACGGCTACAAGTGCTGTAAAGATCAAGAGCACACCTGGGAAAGCATAGGTAGGCCGCAGCCACGCTGGCGGGGCGCTAGCCCAATCTGACCACGCCTCCGCGACTAGCAGCAGCAGCGGCGCTAATAATGGCAGCACATAGGTGAGTAATTTCGACGAGCTGAGGCTCAGGAATAAAAGCGGGAAAATAACGAGGCATACCAGCAACTGCCGGGTACCGTCGCTGCCTACGCGGCGGAGTTGCCATCCCACAGTCGCCATCGCCGCTGGCCCCCAGGGTAAGAGCATCACCGGCAGCAAAACGAGGTAAAACCACCACGGCCGAGCATGATTGACTGTCGGATCAGTTAACCCACCGAAATTAATATGCACATAAAAATAAGTCAAATAGCGGATATCACGTAGGCCATATAAAACATGCCAGGGGGCAAGGATAGTTGTCATGAGCAGGATGCCGCTGAGCGGACGACAGGTCCACATCCGTCGCCAGTCACGACTGAGCGCAATGTCGCCACCGACGGCTAGGCCGGTAAGGATGATGGCCAAAGGTCCCTTGAACAACCAGGCCACGGCCATGGCCACCCAAAAGAGCAAGTAGCGTTGCCTCCACCATGAGAGCCATCCCCACATCAGGGCCGCTGCGAACAATCCGTCGGTGGTCAGGGTGCTCATCATGGCGATGGGTTCGATGGCGCCCAAGTACAAGATTGCGGCCAGCCAGCCGACACGTCGCCCACGCCAGGCATGGCCCCACATAAAGACGCCAAGCGTGGTGGCCAAGGTTGCGAGCCCCGCCGGAAGGTGCAGGACGAGCGGGTCTTCCCCGCCCAACCATTGGCTCAAGGCGGCGCACCAATAGACGCCAATCGGCTTCTCGGCATAGGCCACGCCATTGAGATGCGGCACGATCCAATCGCGGCTGGCAAGCATTTCACGACCGGCAAGCAGATAGCGCACCTCCGAACCGATCGGCGTATGCGCGGCAGTAAGCAGATAAATCACTCCGGCCAGTAATGTCAGCAGTGCCAAGTCGCTGACCGCCGGCGGCGCATGCGCCGCTGTGGTCAGCGTTGATGGCGTGTTCATCGCGTCGCTCGCATGGAGTGTACATGCATCATCTGCTCCTGAGGCGTTGGTCGGACGGGCCAATCAGTGAGCGGTGATCATCAGGTGCAACATGAGAGGATGATGAGACGCGCAACTCCGACCATCTTCAAAACATTGACGGAGCCGCGTGTTTTGGATCAATTCATTAATCCGGCAGACTTCGCCTCGGCGACGGTCAATTTGCCGTCCATGTCCGGATCGATTTGCTTGTATTTTTCGGGATTGCTGTGCAGCAGGCCGCGGCCAAGTTGCGCCGCTTTAGTGGCCAACACAAGAGCTGCGGCCTGGGGATTCGCTGGCGCGGCGGCGGGAGACTGGGCTTTTTCCTGGTTCAGTGCCGCATGGCCTTCGGAGCTGATCTGGGCTTGATCATGCACCGTATTTGCTGCCGAACTCGCAGGCGGGTTGGCAGCTTGTACCTCGGCGGTCGGTTTAGCTGCGTCCGCTATCTTGGCATTGATGGACGGACTGAACGGGGGGATATGCATGGAAAAAGCGCTTTCTAAAGAAGTGAACACGACCGTAAACCAGCATCGGTTCGTTTTGCATTCACTTGAGCAGATTTTAGTTAGCGCTCGATACTTGTATTTCGCAGCGCAATCACCGAAGCAAGCGGACAATTTTGCGATTCAGGCGTAGTATAAGGCCATTTATCTTGCGTCGCGCGGTGCGCTGTCCGCCAACCTACGGCAGGATTATGAGAGGACGATGAGAGAGATGGCTTTAACGATAGGGCTTGAATGCTCAGGGGCTAATTCTCGCCAGCGGTATCGGTGAGGCATGGTAACTTGGGTCGTGCGAGAAAATGCTGGCTGAACCCGCGTCTCATGATGTTCTCATCTAACGCTTCTAGATTCTAATTTCCTAGCTCTATATCCCGGGTGTTGCATGGCCGGCTGCAAATTTTCTCCGATTGCTTCGGTCGGTGTAGGGATCCTTCTCTCCGGCTGTGCCACGTACCA
>JAYVTR010000231.1:0-9779 GCA_043788625.1 Planctomycetota bacterium | reverse complement strand
GCATTAGCACAAGTGAAATCGGTGGTTTTAATTATGGGAAAGTCCGAGTGTATCAAACAATGCTGTAATGGGTTATGGCATTAACCGAGGGCCATTGGGTACCGCTCCTTTGACGTCATTCAAAACATCGGCTACCTGATCGGCCTGAAGCCGACTGGACCTACCCACCTCAGGTGACGAGGAGCCAAAAATTCTTCATGCTAAAAATCCTGCAGTTTGAGACTTATGGCTGTTTGTTGCGGAAGCCATAAAACAGCGTCAGAACAAGAATGCGTAAATCGAGCATTAATGACCAATTGGCAATATATTCCAGGTCAAATGCCACTCGTCGTCGCATATCCTCCACGGTCCGTGTCTCCCCTCGCGAACCGCTAATCTGCGCTAACCCGGTGATTCCTGGCTTAACAAAATGGCGACGCATAAGAGTTTCAATATCCCTTGAAAAGGCTTCGTTGTGATAGATAGCATGCGGCCTAGGTCCGACGAGGCTCATCTCACCGCGTACAACATTGAACAATTGAGGTAATTCATCAAGTGAAGTACGACGTAGGAAACGTCCCAATGGGAATATCCGCGGATCATTATGCGATGCCTGACGAAAATCTTGTGGGGAGCGGTCACAGCCTGCATGAGCATTGGACGGACTCGACACTGGCGCAACTGAACATGTCATCTCTCCAATTCTTTTGGCAACTTTTACAATCCGATTAGTGGCATGATCGGTTGAGGAACGCTGCTGATATTTTGCATGCGCAGATGCCACAGTAGCCACGTCCGGCTGGCAACTACCTGCGTTTCCATTTAAATCTGGCTTGGGAGCGGCATGCATACTGCGAAATTTAAATACGCGAATCCCCCTTCCGCCAAGACCGTGTCGCTCTTGCATAAAGAAAATCGGCCCTGGACTTACACAACGAAGTGCCACTGCCGTGAGCAACATGATCGGACTGAATAAGACCAAGAGAAGTATGCCCAAAATACGATCTTCGATCTCTTTCAAAATCATCTGCTCCTCACTGAGAGGATATTCAGTGAGTGAAAGGATAGGCCGACCCGCCATTGTGCTGACGCGCATGCAAAAAACAGGCAATTCAGAAATGTCGGGGGCTAATGCAACGGGAATGGCGCTTGGGAGCATGCGTTTCATTATGTCAGCCACCAATTCCTGTTGACCAAACGTCGCACAAATAACAACTCGATCCGCATTCAGTGACTCGATTACCGCTTCCAAATCCGCAAGTGGATTGGTTAAAATCTCTCCATTTATCTCGGCGGTCCCCACATCATCACAACAAGCGGTAACGATGACTAAGCGTACATCATGATGGCGAGTGAGATGCTTTGCAAAAATAGCACAATTCCATCGATGGCCCACCAGCACAACCCGCTCACAATCATGTATACTTCGACGCGGTAAAATCATGAATAGTATGAATCGCGTCGCCAATAAAAAACCTACAGAAAGGGCAATCCATCCAGTCATCACCCCGCGATTTAAAAATTCACCAATTCGCAGCAAATAGATGGCCAACAGCAACAAGCTTACGACACCAGCGATACTGCCGAGCGCATGTGATAGGGTACGACCACGGGTACTCATAGATTCTGTGTAATAAGTGCCTCCAATTATGAACACCAGCATGGTTACTGGCAGCAATGCAAGTGCGATCAGGTGGAAGAGATGATGATGTGGCACAGACTGTGGAAATATCACGAGTGCTAACTCAAGCGAGCCGGCAACTAGCAAAGGGTCGAGAAAAAAACAGGCATAGCGCTGCGGGCGCTGTGAAGATATCCAATGCATGATGAGTATAAACGCCGGGGTGAATGGAATGGATTAGAGCTATATACTTAATAAATAATACTTAATATTAAGTTTTTATATTTCAATAGCCTTCCTTATGCTTTTATCGAAATAATCTAAATAAGACTTATAATACGTATTTTAATCCCATTGCTGTGCGCCGGGATTTATTGCAAATAAACGTTCGAGAACTATATTTTATAGTATAAGTACTACTGTATTAATGTCAACAAGGAAAAAATGACTCATCAGCCAATTGCACCTATTAATGCGGCCTCTTGTAAGGCGTCAAAGGACCTCGCGTGGTGAGAGCTCATGGTATTCACGACATCTCGCTAAAAAGTAGCGGAGCCCTCGCTCATGAATACTCTGGCACCATTTCAGGACATAGCGCACGAAGCTGAGTTAATGGCAATCAAGGGACTTCCGAATGGACATGGCAGCCATCTACTAGTAAATCTACGGTCTATCAGAGTGAGTCGCAAGATTCGCGATACGTCCTAGGCCCGTCCCAGCATTCGCCGCGCCAAGCGCACCGTTATAGGTACTCCAACAGCAGATGGTGAAGGTACATTTTTTTTCCCATGCGCCCGCATCAAGCCTTGCAGCTCGTGTTCGATTCCGCCTAAAACGGTATCGATACTCAAATGTTTCGTAATCCATTGCCGACCTGCGATACCCATGGCTGCACGTCGCTGAGGATCATGCGCCAAACTGCGCAAGGCTTCAGCCAAAGCCACGGGGTCCTCGGGCGGCACCACGAGACCTGCCCCACTCTCAACTACGACATCATATAATTCAGAGCCAGGGTCGGCCGTCACCACGATAGGGCGACCGGCTGCTAAAATATTCAACAATTTACTCGGTAAAACCAGATCTGCGGCACAACGCCGTTGGGGAATGATGTGAATATCACCAGCCCCCAGAAACGCATTCAACTGCTCCATCGATCGAAGATCCTCGAGTTGCGCATTGGGCATTCCAACCAATTGAGCCGCCAGCGCAGTCCGTTCGGCACCAGCGCCGGCAATCACCGTCCGCCATGTCGGCTCGTTGGCCAATCGTCGCGTTGCTTCGATCAATACCTCAACCCCCTGCTTATGTCCGAGATTCCCAGAATATAAACCGACCACAGAGCCAAGTAGCACATTTAATTTCTCGCGTTCGGGATTACGTCCCACCCACGGAGAAATAGCCGTGAGATCAGACCAGTTTGGCCAATGTCGTGGACGGATCCTTAGGGGTGTTTTTGCAGTAATACGCTTCAACATTCCTCGTCCACAGGCAGTGACCAAGTCTAAACGGGCTAACTGCCATGCTTCGCTTGAACGTAGGAGGTATCCTGACCATCTAGGCAACATACCCAGATCCAAAGCCGCATCGACCTGGAGATCCTGAACATGGTACACTACCGGGACATCAAACTTGCGGCGCAGCCACAATAACAGGGTGCCCATGAGAAAGGGTGGTGCCACGCCGATAATGACGTCTGGTCGGCGCGCCAATGTCCCAACCCGTGCGAACCAAGCCCGGAGATAACTGGCGTCCAAGGCCATACGGGCCTTAGCCGTCACTGGAGGGCTGGGAACGAAATGACGAACGCGATGCACATGGACACCGTCCATCCACTCATCAGCCCGTCCTTCGCGATAATCCTTTTTTTCATATTCCTCAGGGACTTTCCACCATGGGTAATGTGGCATCCCGGTTAAAACCTCCACATCCCAACCGCGTGATGCGAACCATCGTGCCATCCCCGTATTATAGACCGGAATTCCGGTCGCCTCGGGAGCATAATTATGGGAAATTATCCAAAGTCGTGACATGATGCACAACTAGTACCAACATAGTAGTGCTAATACCAGCGTTAAAAATAGTACTATGATATTCATTTTAAATATATACTGCTCTGCCTGGTACCCATTCGTCGTCGGCTTGACAAGTCAAACAGACCATGTGAAAACCTCGCATTTATAATAAAATATGGATAATAAGTCATATGAATCACGTATTTTCAGAAAATTTGGTTGTCGTTAGTGATAGTAAAATGTACGCATAGGTGACGCGGATAAGGCCGGCAGTGGTGTAGCCGTAGACATCTTCTTGCCTTACGATGACATGCATGGTACTAACTGCCATGCATGTTAGTTTTTATCGCTTGAGACAGCCGCCTGCAATCATTTCGCTTTTTTCAGCCCAAGAGGAAATGTTGAGGTCCTCTGCTTACTTAGAGCGAATAACTACTATTTCAGCAATAAATGGCTCTTAAATGGCCAATGAGTCAAAAAGTCGAAGCCGTTATCCGAGACCGGAAGACGGCCACGGCACCCTCCCCAACCAAAAATTGACAGGCATCTACGTGAGAAGCCTGCTTCCTTGAAGAAAAGTTCCGCATGCTGTCCACCAATCTGCGACCTTGGACCGGGTTACCTCGCACGCTACTGACGCTGATACGGCTGCGGTGGATACGACGGCAGTCTGTTTCGGGCCACCATTACTTTTTTGCTGATGGTAGCGCAAATTTTCGTTTTGATGCCGGTGGCCGCTTAACTCTGCGCGATCGGGCATGGGTTGAGCATCTGGCCCTTATTCATTGCTGCGGGGGGCAAATTAACATCCAGAGCGGATTCTTTCTCAACCGCAGCAGCCTATTGATGTGTCGCAAGCACATCAGTATTGGCCGGGATGTACTTATAGCAGATCATGTCACCATTATCGATCACGACCACGGACTATTACCGCTGGGGATACCCTATGGTGAACGCGGCTACGCTGAGGCATCTGTACACATCGGTAATTTCGTATGGATTGGGAGTCACGCTACGGTTCTCAAGGGCGTAACCATTGGTGACAATGCGGTGATCGCCGCGGGCTCCGTGGTAACGAAGAGCGTACCTGCACGTGAGGTCTGGGGAGGAATTCCCGCACGAAAAATCAGTGAGCTAGTCTGATGTGCTCAGCCATGCTATTACCACCTCGTCCACAGTTTATGTCACCCACATCGGCCCCCCCATGAGCCGATCGAAGACGCCATTATTTTGGAATCTGATGCAAGGAATTGGCGCCAATGCCATCGCCCAAATCGTCAATATTGTAGCACTTCTGCTGTCTGTACCCATATTTTTGGCTTACTGGGACCGTGAGCAGTACGGCACCTGGTTGATGCTGATTGCTGCACCTGTTTATTTTCAAATGCTCGACGGTGGTTTTGTTGCCTCGGCCATGAACGAAATCGTTATGTGCCATGCTCGCGGCGATAATGTGGGTGCACAACGTGCATTTTCTGCGGCCCTCGGTCTCACCACCGCTGTCATCGCCACCGCCATATTTTTTGCCGTGCTGCTAATTACCTTTGCCCCTATCCCGCTACTCGACGCACCAGAGCGTCGGACCAGTCTCTTGCTGTTAGTCGCAGCCGCTTTGCTGAATCTTTATTCGGGCCTTTACGATGCAATTTTCCGTTGCGCCAATCGCTACGCCCAAGGCGTGCTCATTATGCAATTAGTGCGTATCGCGGAACTCATCGCCGTTGCCGTTGCGCTATCCTTGGGCGCTAAATACCTGGCAGTGGCCGCCGTCATCGCTGCCGTACAGGTCATTCACTTATCATTCGTTCAACGCTATCTCTGCCATTTGCGGCCCACCCTCATGTGGAATTTTGGCACATGGGATCCCCCTACCTTCCGCCCTATGATCGGGCCTGGCCTGGCATGGATGGGATTTCGCATCGGCGATGGGATCGCCATACAAGGAGCCATTCTGGCGGTCGGCACGGGCTTCGGTGGTGGGGCAACCGTCACTTTCTATGCCATGCGCACACTCAGTCGGCTTCTCTTCCAGCTGGTAGCCTCGTTCGGCAATGCCCTATGGCCGGAGGTCACCCGTTTGCATGCGGCTGGCGAGCAGGCTGTGGTCAATCGCATGGTGTTCCGCTTCGGCGCCATTTCCATCAGCCTGATGCTGGTCGGAACTCTGGTGCTTTTGCTTCTCGCTCCCTTCATTCTTAAAATTTGGACCCATGGCAAGGTTGAGGTGGATTGGCCCCTCCTGTGCCTGCTGATGGCACAAGTCGTCATGCTCGGCGCCTGGTACATTCCACGCATCTATTTGGCGGCGATTAACCAAGTCGGTTGGCTTTCATTATGGGCCATCCTCCTCTATGCCGGTGCCATATCGCTAGGAATTCTATGTTCATCCCAATTTGGAATTCTGGGCTTGGTTGGCGCACTCGTCGCCGCTGAAACGCTTCTCATGATCTTCGCCTGGCGCACTACGCTCGTACGGATGCAACGATGACACAGCTTGCCTCGCACTCGTCGTCCCTTGTTGGACGCTTGACTCCCTACCGCTTCTGTCTGCTAGCCATCATCTGCTTCCCATTTTTACAAATGGGTTCAAGCCTTTTCATTTCATGTCAAGGGCTGCTCGTCGCTATTCTCTTAGCGCTTTTCATTAGCCAGCGAACGCCATTCGATCGCAGCATTATTTGGCTCTTTATCGCCACGACCTCATTCATCATTTCGTTTTCATTATATCCCAATGTCCCATTTAGCATCCCACGCGAAATTCGCTATCTCCTGGGGGGAAGCCTCGTGTGCTGGATACTTGCCCAACCGTTCCGATTAGACGTAAGACGCGTATCGATTGAACAAGTTGCGTATTACATGGCTGTTTTTCTTCTAGCCTGCACGGTGCTGCAGAACCTCCTCATGATGAGTGGCATCTATCTCCTGATACCCAACCACTGGTATGTAAACTATGACGACCCGGCACTGGCCATGAATTGGGTCGAGCACGCCATAAATCAGGGATTTGCAATGAACCTTCGCCCCAGCACGTTTTATAGCGAGCCGTCATACCTGGGATTGCTCGCTACTGTTTTGTATTACGTTCAGCAGGTCAACCATACGCGCTGGCTGCTGCCGCCATTCATGCTCGCCTTTGCTACCAGTTTGGTTGCGGGGACTGGTCTCGGGCTCGCGTCGAATCTGGCCCTATCCCTCTTTTTCTTATCTCGACGGCATGCAGCCATACTCCTCACTCTGATCATATGCGTCATTCTCATCGCCATCGCCGTAAGCTCGTTTGATGAACTCGCAGGGGCCCGTGCAAGCGCAATTTTTTCTGGAAACGACCAATCAGCGAACGTGCGTATCTTTTATCCTTTGAGGATAGTCGCCATTTTCTGGAGCACGAGCATTGTCGGCATCCCCCTCACCGGCATAGAAACCGTTGTCGGCAGCAACAGTCTTTTCCACATCAATGGCGAGAATCCTTTTCAGAATGGGATTCTTAACTTCATGTATGCATTTGGCTTGGTGGCAATCCCTTTATTAGCCATGTATCTTTGGCGTAAACCCTTGGTTTTTGTATTTATATTCCTCGTCATCGCCTCCCAAAACGGGGCTATTTTTGAACTCGACAAAATCGCTTTATACGCCCTCACCTGGATGGTCACTCCATCAACAAGCGGTAATTTTTTTAACGATAAGCCATTTCTTCCGCTCACCAAGCTGGAGCACCAATAATGGCGCCACATCACACCACTGGTGCGGACAGAACTCAACACCTATGGATCATCGCCCCCATCAATACACCTGGACTAGCAGATAAACTAGGCATTCGCCTGCAAATAGGCGCCGCCACACGCAAAGTCTTTGGTATTCTGTATGCTGCCCAAGCGGTCGGCTGGAAAGGCCATTTAGCGTCAACGCCGATTATCGGCCACCACCGCCGTTGGCACATCACCCCCGCAGCGAACTTGGTTGAGCACGGCATTGATGTTCATTACGCGCCTGCTATCGGTGTCCCTTGGCTTAGCCGCCTGTTTGCAGCGTGGAATTATCTGATGCTCGCCTTTCGCCTACATCGAAAGCGCGACCATGTCATTTTCTACAATTTTTTTCTCGAATATGCACCAGCAGCGCTGGTCCTGCTTTGCCGCGGCATGCGTGCGACAATCGATATTGAAGATTACCCTGACAACAAAAAAGGATTTCGCTCTCTCCTCAATCGTCTTTCATATCCGATCATCCGCAATTTATGCCATAGCCACCCCATTGTCGCCTCTACCGGCATCGCCGACATCGATAAAGCAGAAAAATTCTGCGTCATCCATGGCATTCTTACTCCGGAAGACATGGGACTCGACCAGCGCGATAATGAGGTCATCCGTATTCTTTACGGGGGCACCATCAAAGCTGATACGGGTAGTGAGATATGCGCAGAAGCGTTTAAGATCCTACGTAAAAACAACGCCGCTAACGTGACGGTGGAATTGCTGGTTACAGGCTTTGGCGATGTGCGTTTGTTTCAGGATCTCGAGAACGAATTCCATCCGCTGATCAAGGTGCGCGTATGTGCTAACCTCGCACCGAGTGAATATCTCTCCATTTTACGTTCATGCCATATCGGACTGTGCTTGAAAATGCCTGATAGCAATGTTGGGATGACCACGTTTCCATCCAAGGTCGTGGAATTGACTGCCAATGGTCTGGCCTTGGTCAGTACGGCAGTCAGCGATGTACCACATCTATTTGGTGATGTCGCTCTTCTACTCGCGCGGGCCGATGCGCCGACCTTGGCAGCAGCCTTGCATGACTTAGCTGCAGACCCGCAACGAATCGCAGATCTGGCTACCCGTGGCCATGCTCGCACGGTCGAACGACATGCCCCAGTAGCTGTCGGTCACCGTCTGACAACCTTCTTGACCAGTACCACGGAAAATTAATGTCGCTGACGAATACCATCAACCGAGTGGTCTTATGGGAACCCTGCTCGTCGCCGCATACCCATTACCTTTTTGTAGCCTTAGCGCAGCTTTATCCACAAATCGAAGTCATCACCTGTGCCGACGCCCCGCTACCGGCCGAACGTCGAGCGCTGGGTTGGAATGATCCAAGTTCACCGTACCTCACTACCTTTGTCTCCCCAGATGCGGCGATTGTTGAGCGCGTCGTAAAAACAAATCCCGAACGATCCGTTCACATCCTCTGCTCTCTGAGGCGGGTGCCACTGATCCTGCTGGCGACCAAGCATATCATGGCCTGCTCGAGCCATGTGTTCCTTCTGCATGAGCCACGAGTCCTCGAAGGCCCCTTCGGTATTTTACGGCTTGTTCAATCGTGGCTCACTGAATCTTGGTATCGAAGAAACCTGTGCGGCATCCTTGCCATTGGTCGCAATGGGCCGGGTTGGTTTCGCTTATCGGGTTATCGCGCAGAACGAATATTCCCTTTTGCCTACTTCATCCCCGAACAAAACGCTTTCATTTTACCATCAGCTGAGCTGCCGCTGCGGATCGGTTTCATTGGCCGCTGGATCAGCATGAAGGGCGTTTCCGATCTCATAGCAGCCATTGCACACATACCGATGCCAACCGAACTGCACCTTGCAGGCCGCGGCGATGATGAAGCTGCCTTGCGGGCACAAGCGGCGGCGGCCGGCGTCAATGCCACATTTCACGGCGTCATTGCCAATTCCCAAATCGGGTCCTTCCTCGCTGATCTGGATGTATTGGTGTTGCCCTCACGCTCGATGGATGATGGCTGGGGCGTAGTGGTCAGCGAGGCCTTAATGCATGGCATCCCGGTGGTAGCCACGCACCAGGTGGGTGCCTCGATCATGCTCGACGATCCACGCAATGGTCGCTGCGTTGCGGCCCGTTCACCAAAGAATATCGCGGTTGCCATTATTGATCTCGCATCTACCGGTGCCTGGTCACCGGCGGCACGCACCGCACGTCGTGCTCGCACATGCCTGCAGCTGACCGCCACAGCGGGAGCCCGATATCTCGCCGCTATCATTGAACATACCGTTTCCAAAAGCCCACGTCCGTTAGCATTTTATCAGTCAGAAAAGGAATAGCGACATGGAGGCCCTGGCCACAACATTTTCTAAGTCCCCGCTAAGCTGGGGATTGTGGATTTTTATAGTGGGTTCACACAGAAAAAAAAATGGTAGCCAAGCGCATTTT
>JAYVTR010000230.1:0-2931 GCA_043788625.1 Planctomycetota bacterium | reverse complement strand
ACCGGTCGCAACCTCGTGGCCACAATGACGGAGGCCAGCGGCACCGCGATCGCGGCAACCACGGCGTATGTCTATTCCCCTACGCGCAAAATTTTAGCTGCGACGGATGCGCTCGGCCGGGTGACGACCAATGCCTATGGCGTCTGCTGCGATCGTCTGGTGACGGTGACGGACCCAGCCGGTTTCATCACCCGCTTCGCGTATGACTTCGTCGGCAATCGTACCTCGGTGACGGATGCCAATAATCTGACGATGGTCACCGCCTACGATGTCCGTAACCGCCCGGTGAGCGTCACCAATGGCGCCAGTGAGGCGACCACCATCGCCTACTATGAGAATGCGAACACGCTGTCGGCAGCCGCAGGCCTCGGCCTGGGTGCCGGTGCCGATGGCAGTGCCACCATCACCACCAATCCCCTGGGTCAGGCCGTCACCGACATCCGTGATGGTGTAGGCCGCAGCCTGCGGCGCGTGGATGCCCTCGGTCACGCCACGACGTTTGCCTATGATGCGATCGTCGCTGACACCGGTGTGAATTTGGTAGCGACCACGGCCACCGATGCGATTGGTGCGATCAGCACCAACCTTGCCGACGGTGCCGGGCGAGCCCGCGTCGCGATCGATGCCCTCGGCAAGCGCAGTACCGCTGGCTTTGACGCCACTGGCAATCGGCTGATGTGGCGCGATGCCAACAATGTCGGTCAGGATTGCCTCTTCGACGCACGCAATCGCGATGTGCAGTGCACGGATACCGCCGGTGCGGTGACCAAGCGAACCTATGACACGATGAACAACCTCGTCGCGTCTGTAGACGCCCTCGGCAAGTCCGACAGCACGGTCTACGACCTGCGCAACCGCAAAACGTCGACCACCGACCGGGTAGCGGCAACCACCGTGTTCAGCTACGATCCCGTCTCGAATCTGGTCAGTATTACCGATGCTGAGAATGGTCTGACGGATTATCGCTACGAACTCCGCAATCTCCTCGACCGGGAAATATTCCCCACCGGGCAGGCCGGACGCACGGCCCGCTATTACGGCTATGACGCGGGTCGGCGTTTGAGTTCTCGTGCGGTGGTCGCCATCGCGGCCACCGGCGTGGCCCCGGTTACCGCTCCTGCGGCCAGCGAGCAGACCACGTATGCCTACGACAACGCGAATCGTTTGCTGATGCGCGGCTATCCGGACGCCAAGAATGACACCTTTGCCTATGATGTCGCCAGTCGTTTGACCGGTGCCACCTCCGCACGCTATGCCAACCAGGTGGTGCGCAGCTATGACGCTGCTGGCCGCTTGGCCACAGAGACGCTATCGTTCGTAGTTCCAGCCGAGGCGGCTGATCTGCCAGTGACGTATGCGTATGATAACGCCAATCGCGTCACCGCCTTGACCTATCCGGATGGATCACAGGTGCAGCGTGCCTACACGCTACGCGGGGAACTGCGGCAAGTCTGGGATGCGGGCGCCTCAATGGCAGTACGCACCTATGACAATGGCGGTCGCCTGACGACGACGCTCCTGGGCAATAGCCTGACCGAGACCCGTACCTACGTGCCGAACGATAACCTGGTTGCCACCATCCAGGTGCCGGGCGTCACGAGCTTCGCCTACCAATATGATGCCAACAAACGTAAGACGGTGGAACAGGATCAGCAGGTTACGGACCAGTCACAGCGTTTTAATTACGACGATCAAAATCGCGTTAGCACCTGGAAGCGTGGCACGGGCGTGACCCCAGCGGACCCCGCGGTTGAGGCGGCAACCTGGACGTTGAGCCCAGTCGGTGATTGGAACTCGGTGTCGACCACGGTCAGTGCCGCCACCGCCACCGCCACCGAGACGCGTACGCACAGCAAAGTCCATGAACTGCTGAGCATTAACGGCACGGCATTGGGCTATGATGCGAAGGGCAACCTCACCACGGACGGCCAAGGCCAGATCTTCGCCTGGGATTTCGAGAATCGCCTGCTGACGGCAACCAACTTGCAGCAGGGTCAAGGAACGAGTGCCAGCTATGGCTATGATGCACTGGGCCGTCGGGTGAAGCAAACCGTCACGACAGCGGCAGTGGGCTCCACGCCAGCCACGACGGTGCCGACGTACTTTGTGAATGCCGGCGCCCAGGAAGTGGTGGCGATCACTGGCGACGTGACGGCGTTCAATGATCCTGCTGCAGACGCTGAAGACGCCGGTGCGGCACCCTTTAATCCAGTGACGGGCGCGGGTGCCCGCGGTAGTCTGCTCGCCGATCCCACCGCCCAGCGCGTAAACTTCCAGCCAGTCAGCACGGACACCCCGGATGGTTGGCAAGCCGATCTCGGAGCGGTACAAGCGACTGCATCCAGCCAAGGCTGGCTTGCGGCCAGTGTCGGCGTGGATCGCAATCACCTGGGTCGGCCGTTGTATGACAGCTTTATCCCGCTGGGCACCACGAGCTGGCAGATCCCCGTCGCCAATGGCACCCACTCGGTGGTGATCATGTGCGGTGATGCCGACAGTCGCGCGCAGACCAACAACCTGTTGGTCAACGGCGTTGCCGTGACGGATCCGACGCCCTATGATGGCAACATGACCCTTGGTTATGAAACCGGCTCATTTGATGGCTATGCGCTCACCGTGAACGTGACGGCTGGCAAGCTCACCATCACCAGTGGTGTGGGTGCGTTGTCGGCAAAGGTCAATTTCATCGAGATTGGTGCGACTGATACCACGACCGACGCGGTCACCGGCACCCGGGTGCAGGCTGCGGCCGTCAAGGCCACGCATGATACGGCCAAGCCGAAGGCGAAGATGCCGCCAATGGTGAAACGGCATGTAAGGGGTTCCTATGTGGATGAACTCCTCTCGTATACGACTCAGAGACCTCGGCATGCACCCGTCAGATACTTTGCGCATTCGAATAATCAGTTCACCGTTGCTGCCATTACAAAT
>JAYVTR010000229.1:0-6696 GCA_043788625.1 Planctomycetota bacterium | reverse complement strand
TGGATTGCGCACTTGGGGGGAAGAAGAACTGTCTGACGCTCTCGCTGAAAATGCATTCGATGCTCTGTACATCGCCTCGTCAAATCATCTTCATCTGGCACAAGCCAGTGCTGCTTTGCAGGCAGGTGTGCATGTGCTGCTCGAGAAGCCGATGACTGTCGATATCAGCGAGGCCCGTCGTTTGCGTTCAATCTGTCGGCGTTCACAAGCCTCATTGATGGTCGCCTACCGGCTCCATTGCGATCCGCTCTATGTCGAGGCCATGGAATTGATCCACCAGGGCGAGATCGGTGAACCTCGCCTCTTTACCGCTTCTTTTACTATGCAGGTGCAGGTTGATAACGTGCGCACCAAAGCCACAGCAGGTGGCGGTACGGTGCCAGATCTCGGCATTTATTGCATCAATGCCGCACGAGCAGTCTTCGCCAACGAACCATTAGAGGTACGTGCCTTGGCGGTCAGTGGTCATGACCGACGGTCACGTGAAGTCGATGAGATGACTAGTGTTATCCTACGCTTTCCAGGCAACGCCTTGGCGGTTTTCACCAGCAGCTTTGGTGCTGCCTCGACGTCATGGCTGCAAGTGGTGGGCAGCAAGGGGTCGCTGAGCCTTGATCACGCCTTTAATGAAGAAGGCGAGATGGAACTCACCATCGAACGTAATGGACGTATCCGTCGCCGTGTAGCGCAGATCGGCGATCAGGTGGCGGGCGAGATCGCTTATTTCGTCGACTGTATTAACTATGGGAAAGATCCTGAGCCCGGCGTCGACGAAGGCTTGCGTGACCTGCGGGTTATCGACAGCATTTTGCGCGCTGCACGTACTGGAAGCCCACAACGTTTAGCGACGCTTCCGCCGATGCGTGGACCCAAACGGCAGCAAATTCGTCGTCAGACTCGCGCCAGTAAAAACAAGCCGCCCTTAATTAACGCTCAATCACCAAGTATTGATAGTTGAAACGGAATTTTCTATAAGTCATGCCACCGGCAGTGCGCCCGGTGGTAACCCTTCGACCTCTTCAATCACCGTCAAACCTACCACAGCCGGACCATTGAGAACTGCGCCGGTACGGCTGAATCGTGAGCCATGACACGGACAATCCCAGGTGGATTCTTGTTCATTCCAGCGCACCAACCCCCCGAGGTGTGGACATATGGCTGAACAGCGCATCACCTGTCCATCGGCGCGTCGATGGACAGCATGCGGGGTGATACCTAAGCGCACTATGCCACCACTGCCGCGGGGAATATCTTCTACTCGGGCATAATCACCGGTGGCTAACCAATCAGCATATTGGCGTAAAACATTGACATTGTGCCCAACATATTCCGCGACTGAGCCGATTGTGACGCGTGACGGACGATAGACCTCGCTCCATGCATTCGCGCGTCCGCGCAGCTCATCTACTACCAACATGCCCCCCAACGTGCCATGCGTGAGACCGTGGCCCGAGTCGCCTGTGATCACGTACACATGACGCTCCGTGGGATTGGGACCGATGTAAGCCAAGCCATCGACCGGCTCGATGATCTGCCCCGACCATGCGTGGACCACTTTACCGGCCTGCGGAAAACGCTCCCGCGTCCACGCTTCCAGATGAGCATGTGGCAAACCGATTTGATGCGGGCCTTGGCCCGTCTTGTGATCTTCACCGCCAACGATGAGCAGGTCACCATCAGCATCATGCGCCAGGCGCACGTAATGGTACGGATCCAGATCATCCCACAGTAAAAGATCTGCTACCGATTGGTCGGGGACGCGGAATGCCATGGCATACGTGCGGTATGCCTCAAGCTTGGTATGCAGCAGGACACGGTCATTCATCGGTACATTGGTAGCTACAACGACCGCTGCCGCGCGGATCACTTCGCCATCCGCCAACTCGATCGCTACCGGTTCGCCATCGCTGATGCGCACTACGCGGGCCGATTGCCGACAGGTGACGTTCAGCTCGCTGCAGCATTGCCACAGGCCTTGCAGATAAGCCGCTGGATCTATACGACCCTGACGCGGAAAGCGGATGGCCGGTCCGGTCCAGGCCGGCAGGCCGGGAACGTTTTCGACCATCTCTGCTTCGACACCCGCGCGTTGCGTGGCGGCCAATTCGGCTAACAAGTCGTCGCGATGGCCGGCTGCAGAAATGAGGTAGCCATCTACGCGTGCGAAGTCGCATTCGATATGCCGCTCATGCACCAAGCGTTCAATGAAATCGACGGCTGCGGCGTGGCTCTCAGCCGCCAACCGCGTCGCTCGCCGGCCATGCAGGCGTTCGAGACGAAGAAAACGGTCATCGAGTGCATAGAACAGGTGCGCTGAACTGCGTGCGGTCTCGCCATGTCCGACTTCACGCGCTTCGAGCACCAGCACGGTTTGACCTGCCCGCGCCGCTAGCAAAGCAGTGGTCAAGCCGGCGATACCGGCACCAACGACGCACACATCGAATGGCTTGTCGCCGTGCATAGGCACTGCAATCGTGCTTAATGGTTGAATGATTGCGGACCAAGGAGTATCGGCACTGGTCATGATGGGCTCCAGCAGAGATAAGCTGGACTCATGCCAACAGCTTCCAGCGTTGAGCATTGGCAGATTTCCCAACGATCAGCAAACACGTATAACAAAAATTCACCGCTGGTGCATTTTCACATGCTAGCTTTTTCATGATTATTTACTTGCACGGATTGACCACATTCAGGAGTCCATTATGCGGGGCTCAATTGGCCAAGTGTTTGCTGTTTTTCACTAACCCACCGAACCACGGTATAGTGCAGAAGGACTCTTCCGCACTGGGAAATGAACACCTGTACAAAGGATAATATTATGGCCAGAAATCAATCGGGCAGCAATCGCGGCTTTGCCGCAATGGATGAGGACCGCCAACGCGAAATCGCTTCACGGGGTGGACGCGAAGCCCACCGCCAAGGCCATGCCCATGAATTCGATTCGCAAGAGGCACGTGAGGCCGGTCGCCTCGGTGGCCGAGCCGTCAGTCGTGACCGTGAACACATGGCCGAGATCGGCGCGCGCGGCGGTCACGCAAATGCCGACAACCGGCGCCAGGATGAGGGTGATGCTCGCAGCGGTTCACGTTCTGGTGGTAGTTCTCGTGGCGGCTCCGGCGGTGGCTCCAGTGGCGGTTCTCGTGGCGGCTCAGGGGGTGGCTCAGGCGGTAGTTCCCGCGGCGGATCAGGTAGCGGTTCAGGTGGCGGTTCAGGTGGCGGTTCAGGTGGCGGATCCCGCGGCGGCTCAGGTGGCAATTCCGGGGGCAGCTCCCGCAGCGGATCGGGCGGTAGCTCAGGCAGTAATTCCCGCGGCTCGGGCGGGAATTCCGGCAATAGCTCAAGCGGTAACCGGCGCGGCGGGAATTCATCGAATTCAGGTGACGATGAACAAGAACGCGATGAAGATGGTCGGTTCACCTCGAACCAAGGTTCTGGCAGCCAAGACCGGAGCACCCGTTCAAGTTATGACCGGGGAGAAGGCATGAGTAATCGCGACGATGAAGACCGTAACAACAGTCGCGGTCGCCAGTCATCTAACCGCAACGACGATGAAAATGATGATGAAGATGATAACGATGATCGCCGCGGTCGTTCATCGGGCAACAGCTCATCGGGCAACAGCTCATCGGGCAACAATAGCAATGAGCGGGAACGCGATGAAGATGGTCGTTTCACCAGCGAAAACAGTGGTCGCAACAGCAACCGCAGTTCGCGCAATGATGATGACGATGATGAAGAAGAAAATGATGATCGTCGTGGCCGGTCTGCTTCAAATCAGGATCGGGACGAAGACGGTCGTTTTGCGGGCTCGGGTCGCAACTCATCGCGTCAGCGTTGATGCAAAAACCCCGGCGGGATATCCCGCCGGGGTTCAAGGTCGCATCTTGGAGATGCTTAGAAGCGATAACCCAAAGTAACCTCTACGCCAAATCCTTGACTGCGACTTGAGTCGGTGACGTTGACGGTGTTGCCGTTGTTGCTGTGATCAAAATCGGCATCGAAACGTCCAACGAGGTAAGGAACTTCCAAGCCGATCTGCGCCCCTCTTTCGGCAAACGTGTAATAGGTGCCGATCTTAGCTCCATATTCGTAATATTTATCCCAGTCATGTGACGTCGATGAATTACCCTGGTTTTTCACAGTATAATATGAACGACCAATACCGGCAAAGGGTGTCAATTCGAAATGCCATTGAGGATTGACCGCCATCCCATATCCGATCAATACATCGACGACCGGTGTGGTGACATCGATATCAGGGGTACCATCGAAACGCGCCTGATTAACAGCAGCACCAACCCCCAAGATTAAGCCGCCAGCCGGCCCGAGGTTGCCCCAAACCAGTTGCAATTGCCCACGGTAATTGCGATCAGAATCTCGGCCATCTGAGCCGGTGGTAACATTTGAACTGCCGTTGTTCACCGTTATCGAGGACGAACCCTCGAAGTTATTGGAGAGGATGCCGCCACCCAGACGGAGATCGAGAAAAGAGAGTTCCGAGGCTCCCAAGGCGGAGACAGCGGTGAAGATGAAGATGGTACGAGACAGGAGTGATGAGGTCATAGCTATTCCGCGGTTATGAGGAAAGAGGGCGAATGCGCCTCATTAGAGCGGCGAGCAAGCATGATGCCAAATTAAGGTACTCATCGATAAAAGGCACGCTGCTGCGATATGCATGACCGTATCGATCATTTCCGCGTATTTGGCTGGGGATAAGATCTGATTCAGTGGCTGACGTTCATGCCGCTCATTCACAAATGGCGATCAAATGATGGTTTTACCATTGCAACTAGCGATGCACCAGGTCGAGCTGCATCACCAGTTGCACGAATCAATACAAGTATGCTCTATTGAGCGATTGGCATGGAATGTGCCATGAGTTGAGCAGGAATTCATCATGACTCATCTACCAGCCTCGAGCCTCCGTTCCTTCACCAGTTCCGTCGGTGTGACGACGTGCTTACTCAGCCTCGCACTCGGCCTCGCCGCCTGCAATGGCGGTCGCGAGAAGTATCCGGACACCACTCAGGAGACGCGCCTTCATGCCGATGAAATTCGTGCTGATGGTCTGCGGCGTACCGAGAAAATCGAGGCCGACCTTGTCCAGCAGGAGCGTGCCTTGGATTTTCGAGCGACCCAAATACAGACGGTAGCAGCACGTGATCGCGATCAGATCATCCTTGAGCGTGATAAAGAAAATCAGCCGGTGCTGGCCGATGAAGCGGTGGCGCGAGCAACGGCAGAGCGCGAAAAAATCCGTATTGACGACGATCTAAACGCCAGGATTAAGCAAGTCGACGGGGCTGAGGCTGATCGTTTACGAGCCGATGCCGCAAGCCGCAAAGCCGAACTTGAGCGCAAGCGAACTGAAGATCTGGCCAACACCACCGTTAAGCGCAGTAAGGCTGAGGCGACCGCTCGTGAAAAGAAAGCCGCCATAGATGAACGCGAAGCAAAGGATTTGGCCGCCATCAAGAATGAACGTGAAAATGCTCAATTGAAAGCGCGTGCTGACCGCTTAGGAGTTGAAGCCGATGTCAACAAACGACTCAATGACATGGCCGAAGAAGCTAAAAAGCGGACCGACAAGAACCGAGATGATATCAATCACTAACCGATGATGGTGGTTACCTGCAGCTGTCACGATTGGTGACAGCTGCAGGTAACTTTTTTATCTCATGACTTTTAGTTTAAGCTCTTGGTCCAAGAGCTGGGCTCAGGCTCTCGGCTCAAGAACAGTCCAACACTGTTTCAGGACTGATTTTTAGGCAGCTGATCACACAAGTGAGCACGAATGATCATCAGGTCTTTGATCACGTGCCAGTGGCCGCCCGGCCGTACGTAATAGGCAACGGCGACGCCATAAAGTGGACGATTGAATACCGAGCACTGCCGCCGCCCGTTCGAGAGTCGGCGACGTCTCGACAATACGTCGGATATGTTCATCCGCTACCGCCTGTAAAAGAAACGGACCTCCGAGTCGCGGCACCTCACCAGGCAACGGTCGAACCCGAGCGGTAAGATCAGCTGCACTGATTACGGCGTTGGTGCTTAGTAACGTCGCTCGGCGAATTTCGTTATCCAACTCATGCACATTGCCGGGCCAGGGATGGGCACGCAGACTGGCGATACAATCGGCGGTCAAGGTGCGTCGCCCACTACTTATCGGCCCCAACGCATCCAACAAAGCTTGAGCGATGACTTCGATGTCTTCACTACGTTCACGTAGCGGCGGCAGTTCGATATCAATTACCGCTAAACGGTAATACAGGTCTTCACGTAAATAGCCTTTTCTCATCAATTGGCCAAGATCCCGAGAACTGGTGGCGATAATGCGAACGTCACCGGTGCGCGCTCGTGGATCTCCGACGCGTTCATAGGTCTGATCTTGTAAAAAGCGTAACAACATAGCCTGCACTGAGGGGGATATTTCCCCAACTTCATCAAGCAACAAAGTGCCACCAGCGGCAAGGGTCACCTTGCCAGGGTAATCATTATTGGCGTCCGTGAATGCTCCACGCACATGGCCGAATAAATCGCTCATCAAACGTTCGCTGCCGAGATTTGCGCAATCAACGGTCACAAATCGATCGCGACGGCGGTTACCCAATTCATGAATAGCACGAGCTAACAAGCCCTTGCCGGTGCCGGTTTCACCGCGGATGAGAATCGGGATGGTCGTCAGGGCTGCCCGCC
>JAYVTR010000228.1:0-2769 GCA_043788625.1 Planctomycetota bacterium | reverse complement strand
GGTGAAGGCGAAAACAGCAATTCCGACATCGCCTCATTCCATGATCGGCTCAGCGCCATAGTCGATGCCGCCGGTGTCGACCAGCAGAAACGCCAAGTGTGGATCACCGAGTTCGGTTGGGATACACGCATCGGCAAAGTCGTCACTCCCTTTGAGCAAGCCTGCTTCCTGCAACGCGGCTTTCTGCTGACCCTGCACGCCGGTCTCGACAAGGCCTTCTGGTATTGGTGGCAGGATAGCGAAAAGGCGACGGTATTCTTCGACGGCTGCGGACTGCTCGATAATCGGCGTCAGCCGAAGCTATCCCTGGCGGCCTTCGGGGCGATGACGGCATTCCTGCCATCACCGAAAATGCTCGGCAGCATCGAAGCCGGCCCGGGCACCCTTGGTTATCTCATGCAGCAAGGCGATCAGCGCATCGCCGCTATCTGGTCGGTCGATAAGGAAACCGGCCCCATCCTCAAGGTCGGTTCCGGCGAGCTGCACGATATGCTCGGCAATCCCCTGCCCGGCCGGCAAGCCACGCTCACCCGTGCCCCCCTGTGGATCACCAAGGACGACGCCGATGACCGCTTCGTGCACCAGGCAGCCTATGACCTGGTCAGTCCATGGGTGATGGTGGTCAGCGCCGGCGACCCGCTGACGGTGAAAGTCAAAGTCCGTGGCGGCACCAATGGCCTGAAAACTGGCAACATCGCTTTGGCGGTACCTAGCGAATGGCAGGCCGAGGCGGCGCACAGCGTCGACGTTGCCGCTGGTAAAGAACAGGTGGTAGAAATACATGCGACGGTGCCCCCCAACCTCCTTCCGGGGGAACATCGCGTGATGGTGGCCGTCAGTGAGACAGCTGTCAGCAGGACAGCTGCCAGCGAAAAAAGTCACCTCAAACAGATGGAAATCCGCATCATGGTGCGGCCGGCGCTGGCCTTGAAGGTCTCGCACCTTACTGGCGAGCCGGGAGCCGCGACGGTGCACGTAACGGTTAGCAATCGCTCGACGCGGGCCATCAATGGCACCCTTCAAGCGCAGGTTCCCAGCGCCTGGACAGTGACCAATGCGCAACAGGTGTTGCCGTCAATCGCGCCCGGTGCGTCGGCCACTCTCGATCTGCCTCTGAAGTGGACGGCGGCGTGGAACATCGCCGAGCAGGCGCGTGTCGACATCACCGGCGGCGATGGCGCCAAGATCAGCTCCGGCATCATTCCCGGTGCCTTTACCATTCCCCAGCTAAAGACCCTCAAGCTCGATGGCGACTTGGCCGAATGGCCGGCCGCCAGCCGCATCCCCGAGTGGTGCCTCGACCATTCGGCGGTGACAAGCGGCGCCGAAATCCATCTCGGCTGGACCAGCGAAGGGCTGGCCTTCGGCGTGCACGTGGCGCAAACCTCCATCATGAATTCGGCACCGGATGCATTCTGGGATTGCGACGCCTTGGAAATCCTCATCGATCATCGCGACCGTGCCGCCGCCCGCGCAGCTGGTGGCGGCGAACGGATGTTTTGGCTGGTGCCACAACCCGCTACCAACAGCGTCTTCGTCGGGCAGTGGAAACGCGGTAACGAGATCGCTGCCCACCGCCTCAACATTGCTGAAGCCCACGGCGCCAGCCGGGCTGCCGACGGTGGCTACCTGCTTGAAGCCCTGATCCCCAGCAGCCTGATTCCCGACGTCAAACTCGTCGCTGGCACACGCCTATCGGGGCTGCTGATGCTGGCGATCCGCGGCAAACCCGAACACAGCGAAGTCGGCTGGCCGGCCACCAAGGGCCATGGCAGCGGTGGCGGCATGGAGACTTGGCCTCTGTTGGTGTTGGGAAATTGATTCTTTTCATGCCCTCTTGGAATCTTCTTATGTCGCTGAAAGCCACTCCGCTCACTCTTTCCTTGCTGGCTCTCGCCAGCGGTTTGCTCAGCGCGGCTGACAACACCGCCGAACTGACGCCTACTTTAGCAGAGGAACAGGTACAAGACGCGGCAGCGACCACCCAAATGCTTTTCACGGTGGAAAATTCCACCGACCAAGAACTGAAACCGAGCCTTAAATGGTCGCTCTACCGCAATGGGCAGTACGATGATCGGGCGGTGCCGTCCAAAGAGACCATCAGCGAAACAGCCGTCGCCTCAGGGGCGCTGACGGCGACGTTGCCGGCTCAGAAAAAAAGCGAACTGACGCTTACCAGTGCCAGTCCCTTGGTGGCTGGCTCGTACCTGGTGCGGGTCGAGTACAGCGCTCAGAACAAACCCGTAGTTGCCTGGAAGCGCATCCTGGTGCGGCCGACCGATCGTGTCGATCAGACGCGCGCCCGCCGCTTCGGCATCAACGGTTCGGAAGTGCAATTTGCGCCTGAGCTCGAGCGTTGCGGCTTCGGCTGGATGCGCTTTGAAAACTGCAAATGGCAGATGTACGCACCCGACCGCGACCACGTCGCCTTCGATGGTACGGTGGCGCCATGGAATGTGCCGATGGATAGCATCTTCCGCACTTATGGACAACGCGGCATGCAGGTGTTGCCGTATGTCTTCCAGACTCCGGAATGGGCGACCAAGGCAGGACCCGAGATTACTCGCAACCGCGCCGGCTATCCGCCGAATGATCCCGCTGATTATGGCGAAGCCATCTATCAGATGGTGGCGCGCTATGGTCACCATCAGGTCGCACCTGAAACCCTGACCAGCAATGACCATCTTACCGGCCTGGGCCTGATCCAAGCCGTCGAATTATGGAATGAGCCCAATCTGGTAGGTCCCGACTGGGCGCCCTTTGTCGGCC
>JAYVTR010000227.1:0-4839 GCA_043788625.1 Planctomycetota bacterium | reverse complement strand
CCCTAGCGACGCTGCTACGCGCCGGGGTGACGTTGGATGACGCACTGGGCATCATCACCAGCTCGCCGACACGGGCTGCCGACGAGCGCTCGCTCACCTCGCGACTCCGCGATGTGGTCCGCGATGGTCAACCACTGAGCGTGGCGACAGCGGCAGAGCCAGGGTGGTTCGATCGGTTTGATGTGGCGCTGATCGCCGCCGGACAAGAAGCCGGCGACCTGCCTGCCACGCTGCAGGCCGCCGCCACACATCACCATCGTTCGGGCTCGATCGGCCAACGGCTATTCGTCGCCCTGGCCTACCCGGCCATCCTCAGTCTCGCCGGCCTGGGCGTACTGATCTTCCTCGGCGTCAAAGTCCTGCCTCAATTAGCCACCCTGCTGACGCAAGCCCATCAGCCCGTACCCGGCCTGACCTCAGCGGTCATGATCATGGGTCAGGTACTGCTGTGGGCCTGGCCGGTGGTGATCGCGCTCGTGGTCGGCTGCGCCATCGGCGTACAACAGATTGCCGCGCGTATTCCGGTAGGCAGCCGCTTCAGCCAATACCTGCATGGCAATGCCCTCGCGCGCCTGCGCCGACGTTATCGGGCTGGGCGTTTTGCATGGTCGCTGGCGCGCCTGCTGAGTGCCGGCATGACCGTCACCGATGCCCTGGCCGTGGTCGCCGAAACTCTGCATGACCGACCGTTGCGGGCGCTGGTGCTCGAAGCCCAAGCCGCCATCACTCGCGGTGAAGATTTTTCGGCGGTGATCGCGCGCTCAACGGTGCTCGATCCGGAAGTGGCGCAGCTGATCCGCATCGGCGAACGCAGTGGCGAACTGGTGCAGATGCTCGAACACGTCGCTGACCACGCCTTTCAGGCCGCCGATGCCGCCATGGATCGCGTCGCCGCTCTGATCGGTCCGCTGGCGATCGTCGTCTTGGCCGCCCTTATCGGTGTTTTGGCACTCGCCTGCGTCTTACCATTATCTCGTTTAGGGGACTTGCTGTGAATTGTGCTCTCATTGGCCCGCTGGGGCGCTCTTCACCATCGACTCCGCGCCGCGGCATGACGTTGATCGAGATTTTGGCTGTGGTGGTCATCCTGGGTTTGCTGGCAGTGACCCTGACGGTTGGCATCACCGCCAAATTCGGCAAAGCCAAACACGAGATCGCCAAGACGCAAATCGCCGGCATCGTTGCCCAAGTCCAGGCCTTTCAACTTGAACGGCGCGCCATTCCCAGTGCCAGCCAGGGCCTTAAAGCCCTGACTGATGCACCGGCGGCAACCTATTACCTCGACGCCGATCGCCTACAGGATCCGTGGGGTAATACCTACCGCTATCTGGTACCGGGTCCCAGCGGACAGGCTTTTGAAATCATGACCTATGGCGCTGACAACCAAGCCGGTGGCGATGGCGAAAATGCCGACATCAGCTCGGCGAAATTGGGCTCTTGATCCAGCTCATCAATGCATGAATTGGGCTTCAAGGACTGGATCGCCATTACTGCCGATAGCGGATTCATTTGCCGGCCGTTCGCTGAGGTAGCGCAAATCTTCGAACGACGCATTGCGCAGAATGCTCGCACGGATGAATACATAAAACCGTGAAGTCTGTTGCTGGTCATTCTGATTCTTGAATAGATTGCCAATCCACGGAATTGACCCCAACCAAGGGATTCGCGACTCTGAATGGCCCTCGTTGCGGTTGGACAAACCACCGAGTGCGATGGTGTAGCTATCAGGCACCGTAGCAGTACTGGCGACATTATCAGTACGCTTGGTTGGCGGGATCACCCCGCCATCAGTGGTTGTCGGACTGCCGAGAAAAGCACTTTGCGAAATTGTGTAGTCCACCGTCACGTAGTCGGCCGGGGAAATACGCGGCTCCAGGGTTATCTGCGTGCCGGCATCGCTGGTGCCGCCGAATGATGTGGTGGCCACCTGGGTCGAGCTGTTGGTTGCGGTAAACGGTTGCTGCACCACCGCGTTGAGCGTCGCTTGGGCGTTATTGGCAACGATTAATTGCGAGCGGATGGTGGTACGACCATTGTTGATGGTTTCGAGGGCCCGCAAAACACCCGCGTATTGTCCAGGCTTCAAAACCACCGCACCCAGACCACTCGCATTGCCGAGCGGCCGATTGGTGACATCACCGCCTACCGGCGTGCTCAGGCCGAATAAGGAGGCAATTCCGACGTTCGCACCGCCGGCTTCGAATTGCCGCACCAGTTCGACACCCAGCTCGCGATTTTCCTCATCGGTCATTGATACCAAGACGATTTCGATTTCGACCTGCGGCTGACGCTGATCGACCTGCTTCAACAATTCCTGGATCTGATCGATGATCCGTGGCTCGCCCAAAACCAGCAAGCGGTTGGTGACCGGATCAGCGGTGATCACCAGGCTGCCGTCAGGCGAGGTCGCGGTAGTCGGAGTCGTCGATGCGGTTTCGTGGCTGCGCCCCATCGAGGCATTGCCTCCGCTATTTGTATTCTGAAAAGAATTCTGCCCTGAGTTGCCATTCTGATTTCCGAGACCACCGCCATTCAATCCCGCCGTTTGTCCACGTGATTGATCGAAGTTGGCAGTCGGCTGACCGGTGGCCGTAAGCGCCACATTGGGCGTCGTGCTCGTACCCGCCGAGGCATTCGCAGACGCGCCAGCATTCGACGAATCAGTATGCCCTGCCGCTACCAGGGTCATCAACAAGCGCGCCATTTCTTCAGCCTTGCGATGCTTGACCTGCAGGGCTCGCGCCTGACGGCGGGCAGCCGCTGGCGCTTCATCCAACGACGTGATCAAGGCGGCGATACGCAAATGTTCTGCGGTTGTCGCTTTGATCAGCAGACTGCCGGTGAGTCGATCGCGGATGATCTCGACCTTGCTGGTGGTGCCCAGGGTCTGCTGGATCAAACCGGCGACTTCTTCGAGGGTGAAAAAGCGTGGACGATAAGTTCGGGTTTCGACCGGTTCGGATTTATCGAGCTCACGCACCAGATTCTGGAGGGCGTCCAAATCGCCGGCGCTCGCCACCAATAACAATTGAAGACCATCCGGCGCCACCTGAATCTCGCCGGCGCGGGCCCGCTCATCAACGCGAGCCAAGGCATTCCATGCCGCCGTCGCCGCCGCCTGCAAAGCCGTTGGCGTGGTACGCTCTGGGCGGATCAGACGCACTCCAGGAGTCTGGCCGTCTCGATCAACGGCAGCCAACACGGCATCAGCGACACCCAGCATCGACGACGGCGCGGCAATCAGAAGTTGATGCCCATCACCACCAAGCGCACGCAACTGCGACCCCTGGCTGACGAGTACCGTGCCCAACAATTTTACAGCTGTATCCGCCGAGATGTGCACCGTCTGCCGCAACAAGGCGACAAAACCAGGCTTCATCGCCATCGCCCGGTAATCGGCTTCGGTGAGCACGCGGCTCGCCTGTGCCGCCTCAGCAACAGGGAGCACTTGAAAAATACCCGGTGCTGCCCCAACGACGGTGGTCAAACCCTGACTGCCCAACAGCTGATTATATAACACCCACAACTCGCCCACCGGTAATGACTGCGGCAGCGACAGGCGAATGTTACCTTGAACTTTTCCCGCCCCCCAATGCATGGAAACGCCGGCTGCTTGAGAAACCAGGTCGGTCAAACGTTCGAGATCGCACGTCGTCGGCAGAGTCACCGAAGAATCATTGGCCGGAACAGATCCAGGCATGGCCCCGGGCTCGACGGCGGACAACTGGCCAACTGCCACAAGACTCGGCAGTAGGGCAGCACCGAGCACCACCTGGATCACGCGGCAAAGTCGAATAGGCATGGGGGAGAAAGCTATGAACTCGGCCAACGTGAACCATCGGCAATCAGCGGTGGACCTACTGAGCCCAACGCTGATGAATCATTAGCGCGCGCCTTTGTCCTGGTTTAAACGCAGCAAAATAGCGTCGAGCTTGGCTCGCAGATCAACTTGCTCCGCACGAACGTCCGCAAGATCACGAGTTACCTCTTCGTTCTTTTTAAGCAGGGCAAGACGCTGCTCTTCCATGTTGACAATGCGCTTATCAGCATGAATTGCATACAGGGTCAATTCTTCAATCTTTTCAAGATGCATCCGCTGGATGTCGCCGAGAGAAATTTCACCCGCGTGAATTTGTTCTGCTGCCGACGGATAACCAGGAAGATGGCGGTTTGCTTTGACGCTTTGTTCGACCTCAGACAGTAGGCGCAGATTATAATCATCGGCAAAGACGTAATCGGCTGGAGTGGCAGTGACTTTGACTTCACTGGCGGATATTGTACCAGCGACGGCGAGCTTGGAGGTAGGATTAGGGACACCAATGCCGACGTTGCCGGAGATGAATGCGCCACCGTTAATCCGCAGAAGACTTGTACTAGCGGGGCCAACTGGCTCACCTCCCACTACAAACGAACCATCGGAATTATTGAATTGGGCACGAATGATATCATTTCCGGTCGTAATGTAAAGATTCCCCAATCCAGCAGAAGAAAAAGTATTTGGCACCGCAAGTATCTGCCGGACCCCGAGCCGAACACCATAATATTCCCAGGCCATCATCTGTGCCGATGCTCGCGGATTCTTGGCAACCACGGAGCAATTTGCTGTGCTCGTGGCTTCGGCACGAATCATACCTTCATTGTCGACCTGCCCCAAATCCGCAACCGAGAGCTTCGAAGCCGGATTGGCAACACCAACACCGACGTTGCCATTCGCATCTATCCGTATGCCTTTGGCTGAACCAGATTGGGGCCCAATGACCAGCGAACCTGTATCAAAACTGCCCTTGGTATAAGTAAGCACCGTATCGCCAGCCTGTACCAGCATATTATAAGCACCAC
>JAYVTR010000226.1:0-3192 GCA_043788625.1 Planctomycetota bacterium | reverse complement strand
CTCAGCTCATAGAATCCCATGGACGCTGCGAATGGATTTCTTACCAGACCATCGTTTATAATGACGTTCTCGACCAATCATATTTGGTAAATTCCGGCGGCTGGGGTTGGGCAAAAGAACAGACTACTGTGAATGGCAATCCTATACGGGCACTTATAGCACGCGGCCAACAACGGTCGGCGTTCATGGGCACCTATCCCTATCGAGTCGATGAGTACGCACCCAATTTCAATGTTAATCCCCCCACCCCCTGTATTATCCCGAGCTCAAATTATGGAGCGCCAGATATATTTCCTGCCGGCACCGTCGTTGTTCCCGTGCAGACCGAATGCGATGAGGCCGGCCACTGGTTCGAATCTGGCGACGTCGTCACCTTGGTGCCAAAAAATCGTACTAATACCCTTATTCGACCAGTTCAGCGCGTGGTGCGCTTTGTGTCGCATGATGGCTATGGTGGTCTCGACACTTCGATTGAACGATTTCATTACGACACCAAAGATGGCTATTTTGCCTTCACGGCAGGCTTACCGCATCCATTGAAGGCTGATGAATGGCTGGCTGTTTGCGGCACCGGTTGGAATGCGAATCGAGATTGGTCATTGGGCAACACTAATCATCAAACGCCTGGCTGCCTGCCGCGTGTAGATGCCTTTGCCGAGGCGTCGACGCCGCCCAAGCCAGGCGCCCTCGTCTTTGGTGGTGAGGATACGCGTTCGACGAGCACGACGGCGCGCCCGACGCAGGTCGACCTTCAGCTTGATGCCCTTTCAGCCGCCACGTGGCCAAATACCGTTACCGTCCCAGGACGCACGGTAGCTGTCTCGCCAGGCATCATTGCTTTTTCGACTTCCACCGCACTTTCCTTTTCCCTGCTTAATACAGCGGCCTTGCCACGCTATGCCGTGGCCAACGGCGAAGTCTTCTATAATGGTGTCGATCAGCTGATGGGCTTGAGCGAAATTGATGGCGAGGTGTTCGCGTTTCAGCAACTCAATCCGCTTGCTACCGATGCTGAGGGTATTCTCGATAAAACGACACTTGCATTCCTACGCAGTAAGGGATTGGCACTCGATACCGATGCCTTGTGGGCAACCGGTCCAAAACTGAGCCGCCACCAAGTGGTTAAACTGGTGGGACGAGCCCTTCTGGGTTCACCAGGACGAACACACGTCATCACCAGCCAATTGCCCACCATTCTTGTCCCTGAGCCAACATATGCACTGTTGCGCGTGCATATGCTCCCCATCGGTCCGGTGTTTCAGATTCCTGATGCCGATCAAATCGACAATTCCTGGTTCTCATTCATTGATGGCAAACTTGATACCCGCTTTCCCGGCAAGCGTCTGCCTGCGACATTGCGCGCCCCCGCCATGATCATATGCGAGGCGGATGGAAACCGCTCGACTGCCATCGAGTCACTATTTCCTGCCGGACCTGACATAAATATAAATATTCCAGACTCGACATTGCCCCCACCCACGCCGGTGCCAAATCCAAATTATAATAAATATCACACAGCCAGCTGGTTGCGTGGACTGTACAATACCACGCAGAGATCCTGGAACAGCACGTCTCTGCCACCGCTGGCAATCGGTTGGTGGCCACGCTACCCGAGTGCGATGCCTGCAACCACAACCACGCTTAGCGCGCAACATCTGCGCAGCCGCGTCTATAGCTGGGCTGGGTTCCCTTGGCATCTGCGACGGATGCGCTTCAACAAAGATGATTTCATTACTGCCACGTTTGACACCGTCGAAAATGCCGATTTGCCTATCATCATGGAGGCAAGGGTTATGGCTGGGACAATTAATGGCGATATAACTGCAGATGGTGCTCGTGAGGGATTTCTTTCCTATCTTGATTGGTCTAAATTAGCAGGCCACGTGGAGAATCCGAACGTACCCGGCGTTTTCAATTCAACGAACAACATCTTCGCCTGGGATGCAAAAAAGGATGAGGCCGATGGCATCGAAGTGCGCTTTTCATGGCGCTATGACTCAGCGCGTTTACCACCCTCGGCTAATCCGGCATTTGATCTGGCCCTGCCGATGAACTGCGCACCGGTCATATCGGCAGTGACCTTGCACGGCTATGCTCCGATCACCGTCCTCTCAACTGAGGAATCGCGCTAATGGTCCGCCGCGGTTTCACCCTCATTGAAATACTCGTTTCGGTGATGATTTTTTCTGTGGTGTCCCTGGCCATGGTGGGAATCCTGAGCATGGCGACCAACTTGTTTCGTGGCGGCGAAAGCGCTCGGGCTGCCAACGACGAGGCCATCGCCATTCTCAGTCTCATCGATAGCGATCTGCAACGCATGGTGCCGGCGGCGGCTGGCGGTTTCATTTACACCAAGGTTCTGGGCACTAAACCCGACGGCACTTTGCTCGCTGATCCTGATACGGTTGGCGGTAATATGGTGCTGGCATTTAAAATACGTAATCCTGATTCTTCGGCTATCACGGAAACAGGGAACAAATCGCATCTCATCGTCATGTACTGGGTCGACTCAGAGGGAACCCTCAATCGAGATACCGACGCTGCTGCCGATAGCGATGGCAATGACATTACCACTTCGGATTACCTAGTAGCCAGAAACATCTTCAGCGCTGCGATCAAGAACCCGGTGGCGCGTGGCTGCCTTTATTTGGGAGTCGATTTATCACTCGATACGCCTACGCGCAGTGATCTATCTTGGCCGAACGCGCTCCCACTGGAATCCGGCTCTGCTGACGAACTGGTATTTACCACTGAGAAAACTTCGACCTTGGCAAGGGACATCTTCCCAGCCGCAATTCGTCTCACCCTGGCAATCACAGGCGGCAATCGGAATGCGACGGTTGGCACATACACAGGCACAGACATTACGGGTATACGCATTGCCGGCGTGCGACAGGTGCCCGTGGCCAATGGTTCGATGGCCCGTATCGGTGATGTCGGCAAGAACCTGGTGACGTGGGTAGAATATGACAGCTTCAAAAGTGGGATTCTTAGCTACCAAGGCGGGCAGCCACTGGCGCGTCGACGCACTACCAGTACCAGTTCGACACAGATTCATAGCCGTGGAGATTCTGTCTGTTTTTGTCCCAGCTATACGATGGTGCGCACCTTTCCGCGTTAAGTCCTTAGGGCAGCCTTGTCGGCTCTATTTATGCTTTGACGATTGACCGGCCCGCTGGTGGCGCAAGGTCG
>JAYVTR010000225.1:0-12583 GCA_043788625.1 Planctomycetota bacterium | reverse complement strand
CGGGGCCCCAGCCCCGGTCAAAACCCTCCCATCCCCCCCATGCCGCCCATTCCACCCATGCCGCCCATTCCACCCATGCCGCCGCCGCCTTCGTCATCTTCGCCATGGCCGCCGCCCTTGGCGCCAGCTTTCTTCGGCTCCTTGATCTCAGCGATCATGGCATCGGTGTTGAGCAACAGCGTCGCCACCGAGGCGGCGTTGATCAGGGCGCTCTTCGAGACCTTGACGGGATCGATGACGCCGGCCTTGACCAGGTCGACGAATTCGTCGGTCTTGGCGTTGTAGCCGACCGAGCCCTTTTCTTTGAGTACGCGGTTGACGATCACTTCGCCTTCTTTACCGGCGTTCTCAGCGATGGTCATGGTCGGCAGCTTGAGCGCGGCGGCGACGATGTCGGCACCGATCTTTTCGTCACCGGTCAGGCCGAGCTTGTTGATCGAATCGATCGCACGCAGGTAGGCGGTGCCGCCACCGGCGACGATGCCTTCTTCGACGGCTGCGCGCGTGGCGTGCAGGGCGTCGTCAACGCGGTCTTTGCGTTCCTTCATTTCGGCTTCGGTAGCCGCGCCGACCTTGATCACGGCGACGCCGCCAGCGAGCTTGGCGAGGCGCTCTTGCAGCTTCTCGCGGTCGTAATCGCTCTTGGTGTCTTCGATCTCGCGGCGGATCGACTTGATGCGCGCCTGCACGTCGGCGCGCTTGCCGGCGCCTTCGATGATCGTGGTGTTTTCCTTCTCGACCTGCACCGACTTGGCGCTGCCGAGATCGGTCAGTTCGACGTTCTTCAATTCGACGCCGAGGTCTTCGAAGAAAGCCTTGCCGCCGGTGAGCTTGGCGATGTCTTCAAGCATGGCCTTGCGGCGATCGCCATAGCCAGGGGCTTTGACGGCGCAGCACTTAAGGACCTTGCGCATGTTGTTGACGACGAGCATGGCGAGGGCTTCGCCTTCGACGTCTTCAGCAATGATCAGCAGCGAGCGGTTGGCCTTGGCGACCTTTTCGAGCAACGGCACGATTTCCTGCACCGACGAGATCTTCTTCTCGTGGATGAGGATGTACGGGTTCTCGAGTTCAGCGGTGAGGTTGTCAACGTTGGTGATGAAGTTCGGGCTGGTGTAGCCGCGATCGAACTGCATGCCTTCGACGACCGTGACTTCGTCCTTGAGGCCCTTGCCTTCTTCGACGGTGATCACGCCATCTTCGCCGACTTTTTGCATCGCGTCGGCAATTTGTTTGCCGATCTCAGCTTCGTTGTTGGCGCTGATGGTGCCGACCTGGGCGATGACTTTGAAATCACCACGGACCTTGATCGCCTGCTTGTCGAGATTGGCCTTGACGGCTTCGACCGCCTTCTCGATGCCAGACTTGAGGTGCAGCGGAGCGACGCCAGCGGTGACGGCTTTTAAGCCCTGGACGAAGATGGCTTCGGCGAGGACGGTGGCGGTGGTCGTGCCATCGCCAGCTTGGGTACCGGTCTTCGAAGCAACTTCGCGCACCAGGCGGGCGCCCATGTTTTCGAACGCGTCGCGGAATTCGATCTGCTCGGCTACGCTGACACCGTCTTTGGTGACGGTGGGTGAGCCCCAGCTTTTATTGATGACGACGTTACGACCAGAGGGTCCGAGGGTCGCTTTGACGGTGCGGGCGAGCTTTTGCACGCCGCTCTTCACTTGGTCACGGACTTCCTCGTTGAAGATGATCTTCTTCGCTGCCATGGGGATGCTCCTAGTTGGGGTTGCTATCAGAGTTGAGTGCCGGACTTGCGTCCGGCGGGTAGGAATGGCTCACTGCCTGCACGGGGCGTGCCAGTCGTGAGCGCTCATTTGAAGATGATTGAATTATTACAGTGCAATGAGTTAGAACTTATGTCGGCGGTCAAATCCAGACGGTCGGTCAATCTGACCAAGGTCTTAGGTCTTCGGCGACTTAGGCTGCTTACTTGGCGAAGCCGGGGCATCGGCCTTTTTCGGCTGAGCCTGGGCTTGCGGTTTGCTGTCGGGAGCTTTTTCATTGGTGGTCTTGACCACCGGCTTGGCATCGGCATGGACATCGGCCGTGCTTGCCGGCTTTGCCTCGGGAGTCGAAGTGGCGTCAGCCGTCGTCGCTGGCTTCGCGTTTTCACCCTTGGTCTTATCGCTATACTCTTTCGAGCGGTTGTAATCCGTCTCCCAGAAACCGCTGCCCTTGAAGATCACGCCACCGCCAAGCGACACCATGCGCGTGACTTTTTGTTTTTTACAGACGGGGCACTTGGTGAGAGCGTCTTCCTTGATCGATTGAAAGGCTTCGACCAGACCGCACTTGGGACAGGCATATTCGTACGTAGGCATGGGGTTCACGAGCACACGCGGTGGTAGGCGAAAGGGAAGGGGTTGCTTGGCCGTTGCTCACCCGTTGCTCACCCGTTGCTTATCTGAGGTCCGGACAAGAAAACGAAAGAATGTAGAGCCTCCTAGATCAGCGACTCTACACGGCAGCTTAAAGCCCCTTTCATTCCCCCTTCACCGCCTACCGTGCGCCGCCTCATGAGCGATCTGCCTCCGGTAAAGTCTGGGTTTGTCCGTCTAGGCGTGCGCTGGCGTTCAGGCACCACGCTGACCCCGGGCGACCTGGTGACCGCGGCTGGTGTCGACCTCGATCAGATCGGGCCGATTGTCGTCCTCGATACCGAGGCCTATATCGAGATCGGCAATGAAGTCGCGCGCACCGCCCGCTTCAACCTCGACCGCTTGGGCCAAACGCGCATCATGCAGTTCAACTGGCGCTGGTTGAAGCTCAGCATCGGCCGCAACCACGGCCTGACCATCGGCCAGCTGCGCAAGCTCATGCAGAAGGTCGATGCCTCGCCACTGGGCCGCCTGCACGTCAATAATACACATACCCTGATCGGCCTGCAGGACTTCAAACTGCCGCACGTGATGGCCAAATTGTTGACCACGCGCCTGAACGGTTATGCGGTGCGCCCCGAGGCCCTTGAAGAAGGCGCCGGCCCCGGCAACCCGGCCTTCGTTCCTGGCGCCTGAACCCTCGTTGGTGAAGATTGCGCAAACACTCGCGCTGGCCTATTAACCTGCATGATGCCGGTGCGAGGTATCTCTGATGCGCTTCATGTGTTGGCTATCATTGGTGGTCATCTGCGGCTTGTTGCTCAACTGTGGCGACCCCGACTCAACCACTTCAATCAGTCCGGCCACGGCCCCGGCCGGGCCGCCACCGCTGGAACTGCTCTTTACCTATAGCTCGGAAAAGAAGGACTGGCTGAGCGAAGTCATCACCACCTTCAATACCAGCAATGCCACCATCGCCAGTGGCCAGCGCATCAACGTCACCGCGTTGCCGATGGGCTCAGGTGAATGCATCGATGAGATCATCACTGGCTTACGTAAGCCGCATCTGATCAGTCCAGCATCTGGCGCTTTCATCACGATGGGCAATGCCGCCGCACAGGCTGCCACCGGAAAACCGGTGGTGACCAACAGTGAAAACCTGGTGCTGTCGCCAGTGGTCATCGCCATGTGGAAACCGATGGCAGAAAAGTTGGGCTGGCCGGAAAAAGCCATCGGCTGGTCGGATATCCTACCACTGGCCACCGCGCCCACCGGCTGGGCCAGCGTTGGCGAACCGGTGTGGGGACGCTTCCGCTTTGGGCACACGCATCCTGAATTCAGCAACAGCGGCTTGATGTCGTTGCTGGCCGAGATCCATGCCGCGGCCGGAAAGACCGCGGGCTTGACCAGCGCCGATGTGCAGGCGGAGTCGACCCGCGCTTTTGTGCGCAATATCGAGGGCGCAGTGACCCATTATGGCTCATCCACCGGCTTTTTCGCCGAGCGCATGTTCGCTGGCGGCATGGGTTCGTTCAGCGCCACCGTGCTGTATGAAAACAACATCGTCGATGCCGCCAACAAACACCTGGACACGCCGATTGTCGCTATCTATCCCAAAGAAGGCACCTTCTGGAGCGACCATCCGGTAGCCATTGTACAACGTGAATGGGTCACCCCGGCGCACCAGGAAGCAGCAAAGAAATTCATCCGCTTTCTTCTCGACCGGCCGCAACAAGAAGTCGCCTTGCGTTTGGGTTTCCGCCCTGGGTCGCCAGAGGTCGCCGTTGGGACGCCGATCGATGCCGCGCACGGCTGCGATGCGAAACAGCCGACGACCACCTTGGAGGTGCCCGCGGCACCGTTATTGGCAGAGGCCCTGGCGATGTGGAGGACCACCAAGAAGCCGTCGCACGTGACCCTGGTGGTGGACGTCAGCGGCAGCATGAATGACGAAGGCAAGATCGACGGCGCGCGTGCCGCCGCCAAGACCCTCATCGATGGTCTCGACGACCGCGACAAATGCTCGCTGCTGATATTCAATAATACGCCCACCTGGCTCGCGCAGCGCATGCCGGTGAAAACCGCCCGTGTGCAACTATCGGCAACGGCGGGCAAGCTGATCGCCAATGGCGGCACGGCGCTGTACGATGGCATCCTCGAAGCCCAGAAGGATTTTACCGATGCGCATGAGGAGCGGATTTCAGCGCTGATCGTGCTCAGCGACGGTGAGGATACCGCAAGCAAAGCCACCCTCGACCAGGTATTGGCAGCCGCCGCCGGCGGGGTTGAGCAGGGTGGCGTACGCATCTTCACCGTCGCCTATGGCAAAGGCGCCAAAAAAGACGTCCTCAAGCGCATCGCCGAAATCTCACGCGGCAAGCAGTTCAGCGGTGATGCAGCGTCAATCCGTAGCGTCTTCCGCGATATCGCGACTTTTTTTTGAGGGACTTTGCCCTCGCCCCCCCGCGCCTTTGTTGTGGCTTTTTTTAGCCGTAGCCGGCTAAAAAAAAGCACTCGGCGGCCGATTGAATTCACAGACTATTTTTTGAAAGCTTCCAATGAGCGACAGTCCGACGATCAAACCAGCCGGTATTTTTGTTATCCTCCTCTTCATTGGCCTGTGCCTGTACGGCGCCTGGTGGCAATTTGCACGTACCCCGGTGCGCACGATTGTATCCGCCACCACTGCCGGCGTTCCTCCAAGCACAGGCAGCATTAAACTCGGCGTCGCCTATGGTTCGGAAAAACGCAAATGGATGGAATGGGCCAGCGAGGCTTTCGCACGTACCCCAGAAGGCGCCGATATAGTCATCGACCTCAAGCCGATGGGCTCGTTCGAGGCCGGGCAAGCCATCGTGCGTGGCGATACCTCGATCCAACTGTGGGCGCCGGCTTCATCGCAGGCCCTAGCGACTTTCCGTGCCGACTGGGATGTGCGCCAAGGTGGTGATCCGTTTGTGATGAATGAAAGCCTGGCGTTGAGCCCGATGGCGTTTGTTTGGTGGAAGGATCGCCTTGATGCTTTTACCGCCAAATATCAAACGGTGAATTTCCACACCATCAGCCAGGCCCTCGATGAAAAGACCGGTTGGGCCGGCATCGCGCAAAAACCAGAATGGGGTCTGTTCAAATTCGCGCATACGCATCCTGCGCAATCCAATAGCGGTCTGACCACCTTGGTCGGCTACGCCTACGAATACCATCACATCAACCGCGGCCTGACCCTGACGCAGGTCCTCGATCCGGGTTTTCAGACGTGGATGCAGCACTTGGCCGTCAGCGTCACCGGTCTCACCAATTCGACTGGTACCTTAATGAAGGAATTCGTCCTCAAGGGGCCGTCGGCCTATGACTGCATCTACGTCTATGAATCGACGGCGATCGATTTCCTCAAGAGCGCTGAAGGCCGCTGGGGCGAATTGCGTATCGTCTATCCGCAGCAAAATCTGTGGAATGAGCATCCGGCGGTGGTGCTGAACGCACCATGGGTGTCGCCAGCGCAGCGCGCCGCCGGCAAAGCCTTCATCAAATTCCTGCTCTCCGAGCCAGCCCAGCAACGGGCCCTGGTGCACGGCTTACGGCCGGCGAATCCCGACGTGGCGGTGCTGACCCCCGACAGTCCGTTTACCCAGTACCAACGTTATGGCCTACGCAATGATCTGGGCTCGACCGGCGAAGCGCCCAGCCCGGAAGTGGTGTTAAACCTGGTGCAATCGTGGCAACGGGCCCAAGGTGGTCGATAGAGGATCCCGTTATGTGGCGCTACCTGCGCAACGCCTTCCTGCTGCGCTGGCCGCTGGGGCCTTTGGGTGATATTCCGGTGAATGCGGTGGCGGTCAGCACAGCGGTATGCCTTGGATTTTTCCACCCGGGCTTCTGGTTTTTAGGCACTGGGTGTGAAGCCGCTTACCTGCTGACGTTGACCTTGAACCCGCGTTTCCAACGTCTCGTCGATGCCCTTGATCGGGACCATGATCGTCGCGCGGTGGTGGCACGGCTGGTCGCTGAGCTGCCCCCTGATCTGCGCGCGGTTCATGATCGCCTACGCGTGACGGTGGAGAAGATTTCGGCGGTGCGGGCCAGCCAACGCGCCGAAGAACGCCTTGATCTGGCCGACGGTGAAACCTTTGACGACTTGCTGGTGATCGCCGTGCGCCTGCTGACCGGCAAAAGCCAACTGCAGCGGGTCATCGGCGAAACCAACGAGAAAGCCCTGTTGATTCGCATCAGCGAATTGGAAAACGACCACGAGAGCGATGCTGCCGTGCGCCAATCAAAACGAGCGACCCTCGAACTCACCCGCAAACGTCTGGCGACAGTGCAGACTAATCGCGACTTTCTGCGCCGCATTGATGCCGATCTCGAGCGCAGCGAAGCGCAGCTGACGCTGGCCCTGGCCGAAGCCGCGAGCAGCGGCGGACGAGCCCCGGATTTGACCATCGGCCTCGATCTGGCGAGCCGGCTCTTGGATGCCGGCGTCTATGGCGACTCGGCCGGAGCGGTGGCTTCGCTGGCGCCAGTCACCCCGCTGGCGTCAGCGGCTCCGCGCGCGAAAGTCTCGGCATGACGTGGGATGTACTTGTGGTCGGAGCCGGCCACGCCGGCATTGAAGCAGCAGCCGCAGCCGCCCGTTTGGGAGCGCGCACCGCACTGATCAGCGGCAATCTCGACACCATCGGCAAGATGAGCTGCAACCCTTCGATCGGCGGCGTGGCCAAAGGCCAGCTGGCGCGCGAGATCGATGCCTTGGGCGGCCTGATGGGCCTGGCGACTGACGCGACCGGTATCCAGTTCCGCATGCTTGGGCGCAGCAAAGGCCCGGCGCTGTGGAGCCCGCGCGCGCAATGCGACAAGGCGGCTTACTCGACGTGGATGAAGGAACGCGTTGAAGCCACGCCGAATATATTCCCGGTGCAGGGCGAAGCCTGGGACATCGTGTGCAGCGAGACGCTGCCCAAGACCGTCATCGGCGTCCGCCTCAAAGACGGCCGACTGTTGAGTGCGCCACGCGTGATCATCACCACCGGCACCTTTTTGCAGGGCCTGATGCATCAGGGCGAAACCAAGAGCTCGGGCGGGCGCATGGGCGACGCGGCGGCGACGGGTTTGTCGGCGGCGCTCGCCGGCCTTGGCCTGCGCCTGCTGCGACACAAAACCGGCACCCCCTGCCGCCTGCATGGGGACTCCATCCGCTGGGATCTATGTGAAGAGCAACCTGGCGATGAGCCGGCAATCCCCTTCTCGTTTTTGACCGAGCGCATCGAACAGCCGCAGATGCCGTGCTGGGCGTGCTATACCACCGACGACGCGCACGCTGCGATCCGAGAAAATTTGCACCGCGCACCGATGTACAACGGCCAGATCGCATCGGTCGGACCGCGCTATTGTCCATCGATCGAAGACAAAGTCGTACGCTTTGCCGACCGCAGCGGGCACCATATTTTCCTGGAGCCGGAAGGCCGGCGCACCAAGGAGATCTACGTCAACGGCCTGTCGACGAGCCTACCGGTGGACGTGCAGGACCGCGTGCTGAAAGCCATTCCCGCCCTCGCTGGAGCGCACGTGCTTCGCTATGGCTATGCCGTCGAATATGACGTAGTGGCACCTGACCAGATGACCCATGCGTTGGAATGCCGCAGCGTCGCAGGCCTCTATTTCGCCGGGCAGATCAACGGCACCAGCGGCTATGAGGAAGCCGCCGCGCAGGGGCTGATGGCCGGCGCCAATGCGGCGCTGAGCTTGGCCGGCCGCGAACCGCTGGTGCTGTCGCGCGCCGACGCCTATATCGGCGTGCTCATCGACGATCTGGTGACGCGCTGCCCCGAAGAGCCTTATCGCATGTTCACTTCGCGCGCCGAGCACCGCCTGCATCTGCGCTCCGACAATGCCGATCGCCGGCTGACGCCGTTGGCGGCCAAGGTTGGCTTGGTCGATGCCGCGCGCGCGGCGACGGTGGCAGCACTTGAAGGCGAAGTCGCAGCCTTGCTTTGCCGGGTGCCCGAGGTCGTTGGCCGCCGCATCGCTGGCGAAGGCATGCCGTTGGAAGACATCTGTACGCCATTGCCGGAATTAGCCGCGGTCAGCCCGCGGGTACGCGAGCAGGTATGGATCACCCTGCGTTATGCGACGTATCTTGAGCGCCAGCAGACGCGCATCGAGCGCCTGCAGCGCAATCGTGATCTGCCCTTGCCGACAGATCTGGATCTGGCCACCTGCACTGCCATCAGCCACGAAGGCCGTCAAAAACTGGTGCGTGGTCAGCCCCGTACCCTCGGCGAGGCCGAAACCATCCCGGGTGTGACGCAGGCCGACATTGAAACCATCTGGGCATTAATGCAGGCGCGACTTCGTCACGAATCTGAGGTATAATCGTCTGTGAGGAAACATCATGCATAATAGTGACAAAACTGGTGATAAAACGGCTCGTAACGCTTGGCGCATGTGGCGCATTATGGGCGAGTTCACCACCGGTTTTCAGACGCTGAGTGAAATGCCCAAGGGCATCACCATCTTTGGCTCGGCTCGTACCAAGCCTACGGATAAGTATTACCTGGCCGCCGAAGAAATCGCCAAGCTCTGCGTCGGACGCGGCTTTCCGGTGATCACCGGTGGTGGTCCGGGCATCATGGAAGCCGGCAACAAAGGCGCTGGCGAGGCCGGCGGTACCAGTGTCGGCCTGTGCATTCGCCTGCCCAATGAACAAGGCGGCAATCGCTGGATCAACAGCCGCGTCGACTTTCATTATTTCTTCGTGCGCAAAGTGATGTTCCTGAAACACACTGCCGCCGTGGTGGTGATGCCGGGTGGCTTCGGCACCCTTGATGAGTTGTTTGAAACCGCAACCTTGGTGCAGACGCACAAGGTCGAACGCATTCCATTGATTCTCTATGGCCGCGCTTTTTGGGCAGGCTTGATGGAATGGATCAAGCTGCAGATGGAAATCAACGAACGCTACATCACCCCAGGTGATCTTGATCTATTCAAGATCTGTGATTCACCGGAAGAAGTGATGGCCGCACTGGCCGAGGTCGAGTCTGAACCAGCACCAGCGCCACGGCCGCCGACACCGTTGAACAAATACTGAGGTCGCTGAACTGGCTCCCCCAGGGACCCGTCTATGTCAACCGCCAGCGATTTCGCGCAACCGTTCTTGAATCGCCCAATCGGCACCCGTACCCGTCAGCAGCTGCTGCAAATAGGCGACCTCGCCCTCGGCATCGCCGTGGGCGCGGCAGCGGAGGGCCTGCAGCCGTATGATGGCGGGATGGTCTTCGCGATGACTGGCCTCGGCGAGCGCGAGATCGGCTTTCCGCTCAAGACCACCGAGAAACAGGACCGCGCCTTGCCCCAGCGGCCCGAGCGGTGACTGCGGATACAATTTCGCGACTTCATCAAAGACGCTGATCGAGGTTTGTACGCGGCGCAGCTGCAAATGGGCGACGCCGACCAAGGCCAGGGCCGCGGGGTCACTGCTGTTGAGGCGGATCGCCTGCTGCGCCCAGCCCAAGGCATTGGGGAAATCACCGCGCAGACCCATCAATTTGGCACGCAATAAACACACCCCGTCATCCAGGCCCGAGGTGTTGTCGCGCTTGATGCTGAGGGCGATCTTATTGAGATGGATTTCAGCCTGATCGAATTTTCCACACAGGATCATTGCCAGGATCTCGTCACGCGTCGGTTCTCGACCTGCAACCAAACTTAGGAAGCTGCGCGTGACGCGACGGGTGAGGCTATGCTGCGGCGCGGTCTCATAACGGACGGTGCCCAGGATGGAATCACGCAAAACCTCCAAAACATTTTTCCAGAAGCGAGACTGCAGCGGATTGCCCGGCACATCCGGCCGCAGCGGTACACCATCCTCATCGACCTGATCACCGGCGTCGGGAATGACCCGGGGAGTGGCCTCGGCAAACAAGTCGGCGAATGACTGCACCTGAGATTGGAATTCGGGTTGGGGCTCGTCTATGACCGTCACTTCCGGCACCTCGACGAGCAGGTCGGACAGGTCATCGCTGGAGTCGCTGCGCAGCGGGGCGGGCGCCACCTCATGCACTGGTACTGACTCGTGCGATACTTCTTTGGTCAGACTTGCATCTGCGATAGCCGGACTGCGAAACAGTCGCACCCACATAGCCATGCGCTGCTCAGCAGTCAGGCCATCATCCACTGCCGGAACGAGGTCATTAGGCGTCGCTAATGGAGCACTAGCACCGGAACGACGCAAATGTGCGGCATGTGTCGCCAGTAATCGCACATCATCCGCGCTCAGACCGCCTGGCTGGCTCGGCTGATAGCTCGGCGGCATGGACAAAGGCACCGCCGGTCCGGCGGTGTCGGCTCCCATGGGGATGGGCTGCCCAACCGGAGTCTTTTCGAAGGTCTGGGTCTTACGGCGGGCCGCCGTCGGTGTCATTACGGGAGGTGGTTGACGACGACGCTCAAGCGGCTCGAGGGCTTCATTAATCTTCAGGCGGCAGGCATCCCAGTCGGAAAAACGCGAAACGGCGGTCTTGCTCAACAGACGTTTGACCAAGGTGGCGGTGAGCGGTTGGATACCCGGCACCAAGCTGCGCAGGTCGAGGGCCTGGACGCGCTGGTGGCTCGCCTTCACCTCGTCGTCGCTGCCGGTAAACGGAGCAACGCCGGTGAGCAGCAGGTACATGGTGACGCCCAAGGCGTACATGTCGGAAGCCACCGTCAAACGTGCTCCGGCCGCCTGCTCCGGTGACATCGTCATGGGCGAACCCACCACCTCCTGATTGGCGGCCTGCTGAAAAGCAGCCTCTTCGGCAACCGCCTCGGGGTCATAGGTATCGATCAGCCGTTTGCCCAAAGCATGACCGAAATCGATGATGCGGATCACCAGCGACTCATGCTCGGACTGCAGGCTGGTGAGATCGACGACGATGGTCTGCGGGCCGAGGTTGCGATGGATGACCGCGGCTTTTTCCCAGGCATGGTCGAGGGCCGCGGCGACCTGCACCGCGATCTGCAGCACCTTGCGTTCATCCATGCGTCCGCCCTGCGCCATCAACGTGGCGAGAGTCGGGCCGTGCAGGTATTCGGTGGCCAGGTACGGACTGTGCCCCACGAAGCCGTGCCCGGTATGCACAGCTATGTTGGCGTGATTCAACCGCGACAGGAGCGAGATGGCGCGGGTGAAGCGGGCAACCTCATAATCATCCGATGAGGTCAGGATGTTGATGCTGACCATGCGCTCGGTGATCGATTCGCGGGCCGCCCACACCGGACCGAAAGCATTCGTGCCCAGCTGACGGGTCAGCGTGTAGTTATCGATGCGCAAACCAACACGAGTCATGGACAGAGTATGCACCTTGTGAATTTGGCACCAGCCGTAGGTGATAATGGTCATAATACATCATTGCGACCTATCAACTGCCATAGTAATTAAAAGACATCCTCCTCATCCGTCGGCGGCTTCTTCTCGCGTGTGCGCCGATCGGCGCGGACCTCGGCAATGGCTTCGTCTTCTTCCATGTCGTCGGGTGCCGCGAGCTCGAACTTCATCTTCGCCGGGAAGAAGTGCATATTTACCATGCCTTGTGGACCAAAACGGTTTTTGGCGATGATTATTTGGATCTTACGCGCCGCCTCAGGACCGCTGTCGTTTTTGCCCGCGTCAGGTGCATCCACCCGGTGCATGAAGATCACCGCATCCGCATCTTGTTCAATTGAACCCGAGCCGCGTAGATCAGAGAGTTTCGGCGCCCGCGGCGCTGAGGTGGCACCTTTTTCGGCGTCACGTGACATCTGCGACAAGGCCAATACCGGAATCTTCAGTTCACGCGACATGACTTTCAATACGCGACTGATTTCGCTGACTTTCTCGTATTCATTCATGTCCGGCCGGCTGGCATTCAACAACTGCAGATAATCCAGCACGACCAGGTCGAGGTCGCCCATCTCCAGCTTCCGGCGTTTGACCACGGAGCGCAGGCCCTGCACCGTCAGATCGCTGACGTCCATCAGATCGAGCTTCCAATTCTTCAATTTGGCGAGAGTTCCGGCGAGCATCTCCATCTCGGCTTCGTCCAGACTGCCATTTTCGATCTTGCTAAACGAGATGCCGCCTTCGGCGCACACCAGTTTCTTGAGCAAGTCGACCTTGTCGACTTCGAGACTGACGAACAGCGCGCGATGCGGGGATTCAGCATGACCGGCGATGTTGCCGACCAATTTCAAAGCGAAACTCGTCTTACCGACACCGGGCCGGGCGGCGAGGATGTACAAAC
>JAYVTR010000224.1:0-4961 GCA_043788625.1 Planctomycetota bacterium | reverse complement strand
ATTTTCAGCTTCTACAAACTACATTCGGTAATGACTATGCGGATGGGGCCGCTCGTTGGCATCACGTAAGATGGAATGAGGTTTGTTCAGCAAGCCCTAGATATATTCGGCAACTAGAGGACATAGGAAAATCAGGCTCGTCCCTTTATAGATACTATAATGACAGAAAATCCTTGTCGTGCTCAGCCGGCGTCGAGGACGATGACGGTGCCATAAGTCGCATACACCCATTCGCGGGCCGCCCCTGGGCTCGGCTTGGCCATAGCACCAAAAATAGCGTTAATAATAGCATCAATAATAGCGATGTTGATCGTCGCTGAGCATCGTCGAAGCCAAGCACGCGGCCACATTCAGCAACCTGCCAATGCTGCGGTAATTACAGATTCCCCGGCAAGGTGTTGCCACGTAGGAAATCACCAGTCGCCATAGGACGTTTGCCAGGGGCCTGCAGTTCACGCAAGACCACGGCGTCAGCACCACACCCGATCAATACCTGGGTTCCGTCATTGACCACCTGACCCACCGGAATGGCGGTGCTTACCGGCTCCACGGCCAAGATCTTCAATTTGGCATCCGTCAAAGGTACCCAGCAACCGGGAGCAGGTGTATACGCCCTCACCCAGCGATCGATAGCCACGGCACCCACGGAAAAATCGAGTCGACCGTGTTCAGTGGTCAACTTGTGACAGGTGGTCACCAAATTCACATCCTGTTCGATCGCGGGCAGCTGGGGAAATCTATCCAAAAAAATTCCCAGGGCCCGGGTTGCTGAACCCATCAAGGCATCATGCAATTCCGGCAAGGTCATGCGCGCGCCGATGGCGATTTCATCGCTGCAGAACATCGCTCCGGCATCGAGAGCCCGCACCATGCGCATCACGGTCACGCCGGTACGCGTATCGCCGGCCCGCAAAGCCGCCTGCAAGGGACTGGCACCGCGCCAGCGGGGCAGCAGCGAAGCATGGAGGTTGATGCACCCGTGCGCCGGCCGATCGAGCACCTTCTGACGCAGTAATTCGCCATAGGCCATGACCACGGCCAGGTCGCACTGCAAACGCGGGTCTTCTTCGCACCCCTTCAAGGTTTCCGGCTGCCATACCGGCAAGCCCAAGGCCATAGCCGCGATTTTAACCGGCGGTGGCGTCAGATGGTGCCCCCGCCCGGCTGGACGATCCGGCTGGGTGATGACGCAGGTGATGGTGGTGCGGGCGGCAAGCAACTGCAGGGCCGGCACGGCGATGTCGGGCGTGCCCATGAAAACGGTGCGCATGTGCGAGCAGCCTATCAGCCGTTGCGGCGACGGTAGTGTTCGGGACTGCGCCCCACCTGGCCTTTGAATTGCAGGGAAAACACTGAGGCATTGGGATACCCCAGCTGCTCGGCGATGTCGGTGATGGTGGCCGGGGTCGACACCAGCAGTTCACGCGCGCGATCGAGTCGCCGGCGGATGCGGTAGTCGCCCGGCGAAATACCCATGCGCTCGCGGAACTCCTTGCGGAAGACTTCGTAACTGACCTCCAGACGCTTGGCGATGCGTGCCAAGGGTGCCCGGCCTGTCGCCTCATCGGCCAATAAGCGACATGCCTCATCGATCCAATCTTCGTTGATGCTGGCCGTGGTTTGCACCTGTTGTGAGCGGCTGAACAGCGCCGTGAGCAGTCCCAAATGCTGCAAATAAACACGTGGCAGATCGCTTTCGCGTATCGCCTGAAAGGATTGCATGGCGGTGGCGAGGTCACGTACGAGCGCCACATCGAGACCAAGGTATACCACCGGTCGTTGTTCCAGCCCAAGAATGCGCACCAAGGGCTCCAGCAACCACGAGGAAAAGGCCAGGAAGACCTCAACATAGCGGACTTTCGGATCAAAAGTGACGGTATGTTTGCGACCAGGAAGACGTTGAAAAACCGCTCCTGGCATTAAGGCAGCCGAAAAACCGCTATCATCTTGATAGTGGCCGCGCCCCGAGAGGAGATAGATGGCGCTATAATGACTTGGATCGACGGCATTATTACTGGCACCCATGTCTTTTTTCTGCAAGAAACCAATACCGAACAACGATTCGGCAACCCGCGGCGAGGTCGGAAAGGCATTCGTAAAGGCGTGCGCTCCGCTGATGAAGCTCCGGTAGTAACTGCCATGCAGATCGAGCAATGAAGACGGAATCAACACATCAGCGGTCATAAGCGTGACTCGACAATAACCCAAAAAAGATATGATCAATCCCAAGCACGATATATCTACCAAAAATTTTTGCATATTATGCAAGTGTCACGTTTTGGAGTTTACCAGATATGAGTACCACCTCAATTCCTGTTGCCATTCACGCTGAAGCATCGCGCATCAACGGCGTCTACGCCAAGACCTTGAGCGATGAAAACCTCGCCTTCTTTCTTGAGCATGGCTATCTGATCTGCCCGGCATGGATCGATGGCGCTGACCTGCAGCGTTTACGTGATGAAATCGATATGTGGAACAGCGGTGGGGTCGATGATCGTTATGGCCCGTCAACCGAGCGCGTTGGTCGGCAGATCGACTTCCCGGGTCACTGGGAACTGGCCACCCATCCGTCGCTGATGGCCTTGATCACGCGCCTCCTGGGCGCGGGCTTCGCCTTGCACCACCTGCACACGGCCAAGCATCTGCCGGGGGATCGCGGCGTGAATTGGCATCACGACTACGAACAGCATCCGCAAACTAATCGCAGTCACGGAATGTTACATACCTTCTGGTATCTCAACGGTCTCGACGGCACCATCGGCGATCTGCTGGTGCTGCCGGGCTCGCAGCGCATGGTCGTCGAGCGCGGCACGTTTGGCCACTGGGGTACCAACGATCTGCCATGCACGCTGGTGGTCGATGACATCCCCCCGGGTTCGATGGTCATCGTCCATTCGGCGGTTTTGCACGCGCGACGCGCCAAGGACGGCGGCCATGAAAAGCCACGCTATTTCATCGATTCGTCATTCTGCCAAAAAGGTATCCGCTGGCCACACAGCGCGGGCTGGCTGAAAGCCCACGCACGCATCAATGCCGACGGCCGGGCAGTGCAGAAAGGTGTTGAACACCTATTCGATCCACAACATTTCTACAGCACCGATGAGGTTGATTGGACGGCCTTCCACCAGCTGAACCAAGGCAGTCTGCTGCCCCAGCTGGTAGCAAACAAGCTGGTAGCAAACAAGGTGGTGCCAACGACATGAAGACCCTGCTCATCACCGGCGCCACGGGCAAGGTCGGCACCACCTTCATCGCCGCCATGCTCGGCGATCCGCGCTTCACCAACTTCAAGATCCGCGCCCTGTGCCATCACCGCACCGTGCCGACTTCGGCTCGGCTCGAAGTCGTCAAAGGTTCAATCAGCGACCGCAATGTCTGCCGTACGGCGATGTCCGGAGTGACCCATGTTTTGCACATGGCGACCTGCAAGGAAATCCCCGAAGATATTATGGATGTGACGGTGAAGGGCCTCTTCTGGCTGCTCGAAGAGGCCCGCACCAGTACTACTTTTGCCCAGTTCATCCTCATCGGCGGCGATGCCGGCATGGGCCACTTCGTCTATCCGCATCCCCTGCCGGTCACCGAGACGCAAGCGCACAGCGCCTATCCCGGGTGCTACGCCCTGTCGAAGGTGCTTGAAGAAGTGATGCTGACGCAGTTCCACTGCCAATACGGCCTCAACGCCTGCACCCTGCGCGCGCCATGGATCATGGAAAAGGATGATTTCCGCTATACCATGACGTTTGGCACCGATGTCTTCGGTGGTCCGAAATGGCACGACCTGGTGCCCGCCGAGGCCGCCAAAGCCTATACCGAGGCCGGCACCGTGCCGGTGATGCTCGACGCTTCCGGGAAGGCCGTGCAGCGCAACTTCGTACATGTCGACGACCTGGTGCAGGCCATTCTCGCTGCCATCGATCACCCCAGGGCCGCTGGCCAGACCTATAACATCTGCATGGACGAGCCGGTGCATTACCGAGCCGCCGCTGAATACCTGAAGCGTACTCGCGGCCTCGCCAGCGTCGATGTTGCGACTCCGTTCCACTCGACATGGCTGGACAACTCCAAAGCCAAATTCCACCTGGGCTGGAAACCTACGGTTGATCTGCACACCTTGATCGACCGGGCTTGGGATTACCAACGTCCCGCCAGCGATCCCCGGACGGTGTGGTACCCGGGTTGATATCCACCAGCCCGGTTCATAGGACCGTGAACTGGGCTTGGCTGTCTCCCGACAATTAGGATTGCGCATGTGAGACTTTGGGCGAACGCCATCCTCCAACCTGGAAGGAGGGCATTCGCGCCAAAGGTGTCGTCAAGCTCCTGCTGAGCGCACCATGGCCGAAGCCAAGTGTGTTGATGCGCTCTCTCAAACGCGAAGGCGACTACTCCTCAGTGACGCCGGAATTGTAGGCCCGTCGATTGCTTCGGCAGGGGCGACCCAATGTGTGATCATGAAACCAAAGCCCATAAGTTCGTCGATGCAGATTGCTGCCAATAGGGCGTGGTGGTGTCTATCATATGAGGTGTCCGTGATCCTGCTCTCCTAGTGATAATGGCCGCTGGTTTTAATGTGACTCTAGGGGTCCCTGGTCAGCACGCACTCATTACCGGCGGGGATCACAGGCAGCTCTCCCAGTTGAATGGTTGAGTCGGCCATGGGGATAGTACGCGGCGACCAGAACGTAGCTCGGCGCGCGACGGTGGACGCGGTGCACGCACACCGCCGCTGATGGATAGCCAGAACAACGAACTCAGCGGGTGCAGCATGACTGGTACAGCAATGAAGCCGATCGACGATGCATCGCCAATATCCCTCGAAAACGGCTGCTCGCTGCAGGCAGCTTTGCCTACCAGCCTTGTGGAACCATCCGCCGCGCGATTGCGATCGATGCTTTGCCTTCGTCCGGAGCAGCATTTAGGCATGCTCGAGTCCCTCCCGGACGCTACGATCATCGTCA
>JAYVTR010000223.1:0-9267 GCA_043788625.1 Planctomycetota bacterium | reverse complement strand
GAGTCAAACCGCTCGAAGAAAACGACCAGGAAGGTCACATACACGCGTCAGCAAAGCACCGGCCGTGAAGCGGAAAGGTTAACCGAGGGCCATTGGGGCGGCCGGGCCGCTGTAATGACCCACGGCGTCGATGTGCACCAGGGCAGCCAGGTTTTGGTGTATCGCACTTAAGGTCGCCGTACGGCGGTTGCTCAATGGGTGTGCGAGTATCTCATACCAGGGATCCAGGGGCCAAACAGTAGCTTGGTGGTAAAGCTGGTAGGCGAGGATTGCGAGATCGCAATTGAGTAGAGATGCGAGTTGCACAAAATAGCTCCGGTGGGGGGGATAAAATCGCCGGACCATGGCGTTCCGCAAATGTTCCGGCTCACCGATGGAGGGTATCGTGATAGTAAATCCAGGTGACCTCAGCGTTCCACCACCGTAAGAATTTGAGGGTATACTCTCACGTGCCAACCAAACGACCCCGTACCGCCCAGCCTCTGCCGAATCCCGAAGAGAAGATCCGCGCCCTGAGTGTGCTGTTGGACCGTATTATTGGTCGTAACAAGGAACTGATGCAGGAAGTCACCGCATTGAAACGCAGCATCGCCGTTCTAAAACGCCAACGTCGTGGGGAGTGACCCGAGGGGTGACTACGATGTCACGGATTAGCGGCCGCTGCCGTTGGAGTGACCGGGGCTGGCGTCGAGGTTGCCGGCGGCGCCTGGAAGGAGCGCCCAGGCGCGACCGACCCGCTGCCGGCGACGCCGGTACCCACCATAGAACCGCTCACGCTTGGCGCTCTGGTTATCGACGTGGTGGCAACCTCGTCTGGGCGTAGGTTCCGCCAAGCAACCAGCAGGGGACGGAAGCTACTGTCCGCGGCGATGAGGCGCTGTTCCACCGCATGCACCGTCGCCAAGATGGCTTGCACGGAATTCTGTGATATTTCAGCCCCGGATAACAACAGGAGGCTGTTGGGAGCATCCAGGCCCAACAGGTCTACCGAAAAGGTCCCCGTGAGGTCCCCTGCCTGGGCAGCTGTGGCGATGGCCAGCAGGCTGCCAAGGTTGAGACCCGAACGGAGAGTCACCACCTGGGCGCGGATGCGCAGACCGACACCGATGCGAGCGATGGCGGGCGTGCCTTCGGGGCCATTGGCCATGGTTTGGGTGGCGAACTTCAGGTAATCCACGACCACTGAATACACCCCGGGGGATCCGCTGACGGCCGCCGCAGCCAGACTGACGCTGCCATCCAGATTTTGACGTTCGATCATCACCGTCGAGGCCCGATTCGGCAACTGGGCACGCAGCTCGACTTGACTCAAGGAAGCCCAGGCAATGCCGTTGATCGGATCTGGGCCCAGCGGCCGGTCTGCTGGCTTCAGGCCAGAGAAAGAGGCCGGCGGGACGAAGGCTTGGTCCATGGGTGACGGTGCGCAACCAACGACGGCCAGAACGGGAAGGCTCAATAACCAGGAAAAAAGACGGACCATTTGTTCAAGATAGAGGCTACTCAGCAGAAGGGCCGCGGTCGCCTCACCGAGAGGCGCTTTCGTGATGGCTACCAACCATCATGGTGACAATTTGACGGATCCGGTGCCGCGAGACGCCAGAGATGCGGCCGATCTCAGCGAAGCTGAGGTGGTGTCGGCGATACAAGTCGAGGACCTCGCCCTTGCCGATGAGCAACCGTCCCTGGGCACGCTCCTTGCGCTCAGGGACGGCATGGTGCAAGCGGTAACGCCGCTGACATTCGGCGTGGGCTCGGCGGCGCAATACACCCAACGCGGGATCCGTGGGCATGGCGGGCACCATGATGCAGGTGCCATCGTTGGCCACTGCCACCAGGTAGGCGCCCAACGCCGTCAGGAGCCGCTGCAGGGTGGTGACTACCCGTGACGGACGCCCGCCCATCAGTCGATGGGCGCTCGCGTAGGGGATGCTTGCTCGATGGGCGAGACGGTGTGGATTTAAGCCGCGCCGGCGACAATGATCGGCCAATGTGGCGAGGAGTCCGTCGCAGGTAGGATCCCTCAGGGACGCGACCGGAACCTCGGTTGGCAGATCAGATCCGCTCTCCAAGAGCAAATGGTAAATCCCGCACCGGTCGCGGCCCAACAGACCCAGGTTGCTGGCGATACAGGCGCGTTCCAGGACCTCAACCTCACGAAAGTGGGCACCACCCAGAATTCGCCGCACCGTGGATACGCTCACTCCCGACAGGGCGGCAATCTCGGTCGGCCCTAAGCAAACCTGAGAGGCCAGCGTGCCGACGAAGGCCACGAGGGCCTGTGGGGCAGAGCCCTCACAAGGAGCAGGTTTCATTAATTTTTCACGAATCTGCGCAAAGCATCTTAATCAACCCACGTTCATGGTCAATTTAAACCACAACCCGCATCAGTATCTCGATATGACGTCATGGTGAGGCCGCCTGGCATTCCACCCGCAGTGCCGCCCATCATAGCCGCGTGGATTTTCTCAGACCATGAACGCTTTAGCGGCCAAACGACAGCGTCGCAGCGGCGACGTCTTAGGAGTCACGGCGCATGGCGTGCTCCTGGAGAGCATCGCCGGACAGCCGGTGCGTCTGGGGCTTCCTTCTACGCACACGGGTCGCCTGTCCCTCTACCTATACCCACTTGAAATACGTGATGCCGGCCCCGCCCGGGCGGCCGGCTGGAACCTCGTGGATGCCATCGCCGCCCATCTGGTAACTGCGACCGCACGGGACGGGCTTGTGGCTCTCAGCCTTTTGTCCATGTCGGCCATCGCCGCCCAGAGCGATCGGCGCGTGTTTTGCGATCTGGTCCCGCCACCGGCTGCCCTGTGGCAAGCCCTGGGGGTCGTACCGCGACCCTCTTGGACGCTCCTCATTCCCATAATCAAGCCACGGGCCCCGGTCGAGGCCCCACCAGTAACCACCCCGCTGAACATCAGCCTGTCTGGGCTCGTGCCGATCACCGGCCAAGTGATCGCCAGCGGAGGCCAGCCCATGTCCGGGATCCGCCTCAACGCCCCGGGGCTTGCGGCCCCGGCGGTGACGGATTCCCAGGGACGATTCCGGCTTTTGGTTCCGGCCGAGGCCCGACCGACGCATCTCACCGCCGTCCTTCGCCGTGGGGATGTGCTCGTGGCCTTACGTCCCGGCGACCTGCCTCAAATCCTCGTCATCCCACCTCCTCCGGAGACCTGATCCATGCCCAACTACCTCAGCCCCGGCGTCTACGTCGAAGAGATGCAGACCGGTGCTCGTCCCATACAGCCGGTCGGCACCAGTACGGCAGCCTTCCTCGGCCTAGCGACCCGTAACGAGGCCCCGGTCAATGAACCCGTGGCCGTCAACAACTGGACCCAGTTCCAGAAGTCTTTTGTCGCCGATGAGGCCGCCGCAACGCCATTGATCCACGGCGTCTTCGGATTTTTCGCCAACGGCGGCTCGCGGTGCTACATCATCAACCTCGGCAAGGACGGCTCCTTGGCCAAGGGTCTGCGGGTCCTCGAACAGGTCGACGAAGTGGCTATTGTTGCCGCGCCCGGTTATGCTGATGCGGCCAGCTACGATGCGCTTCTCACCCATTGCGAGAGCATGAAGGATCGGGTCGCCGTCCTCGATGGACCCCAGGTGGTTGCCTCCGTGGACCAATTCACCGCCGTAGCCGTCCCTGGGGCAACCGACAGCTCCGGCGGAGTCCGTCCTCGCCCCTCTGACGGCGGCTATGGCGCCGTCTATTGGCCATGGATCACCGTTAAGGATCCCATCGACGGTGAGAGCCTTGTCACAGTGCCGCCCTCGGGCCACCTGGCAGGAATCTATGCCCGTACCGATGCCACCCGGGGTGTCCACAAGGCGCCCGCCAACGAAATCATTCGCGGGGCCCTCAATGTCGGCTATCGCCTGACACCCCAAGAGCAGGGCGTGCTGAACCCATCAGGGGTGAATTGCATCCGCTTTTTCAGCGGTCAGGGCATTCGCGTGTGGGGCGCCCGCACGGTGGCTGATGGCAGCAGCCAGTGGCGCTACCTCAACGTCCGGCGCTGCTTCAATTTTATGGAGAAATCCATCAGTCGCAGCACCAACTGGATCGTCTTCGAGCCCAACGACCAGTTCCTGTGGCAGGCTATCCGCCGCGACATCACGGCCTTTCTGACCCTGCTGTGGCGCCAGGGTATGCTGGCCGGCAAGACGGCCGAGGAGGCCTTCTATGTCAAGTGCGATGCCGAGACCAACACCGCCGAAACCATCGAACTCGGCCAAGTCATTACCCTCATCGGTGTAGCCGTCGTTAAGCCCGCCGAATTCATCATCTTCCGCATCGGCCAACACGCCGGCGGCACCAGTATTGAAGAAGGCTGACCATGCTCCGCACCGATCCCTTACGCGCCTACAATTTCCTGCTGCGCGTCGGCAATCACACCGCCCACTTCACGAGCTGCAGTCAGCTCGGCGTCGATGTTGAGGTCATCAAATACCGCGAAGCCGGCCTGAATGAACAGGTTCGCTGGCTTCCTGGCCGCGTCGAATATTCCGAGGTCATCCTGCGCTATGGCCTGACCAAGGACGCCTTCATCTGGAACTGGCTGGAGTCCGCCGTCACGGGCCAGATCCGCCGCGAAAATGTTACCATCACAGCCCTCGACTTTGAAGGTCAGGCCGGCGGCGTTCCGACGGTGTCATGGGTCCTTGAAGAGGCGTGGCCATGTCGCTGGCGCGGTGCCCTGCTCGATACCCTGAGCCGTGAGGCAGCTATCGAATCCGTGACCCTGGTATTCGAGAAGCTCCGACGCGAACCCGCATGACGCCGACGGATCCATGACCCCTCACCTCCCCTGGTGGCGCATCTTGCTGATCGCCCTGTTGCGACGATCGCACATGGTCGTCACAGCCTGGCTGGTCCGTCTCGAATCCTCGTCACCGAAGAACATCCGTTCTGTTCTAGACGAGGATGCGCCGCCAGCGCATTGGCTGGCTCATGTACGGACCCTCGCACCCAAGGCCGCCTTCGTCACCCGCGCCGCTCCAGGGGTGGAGACGCCCTCGGCGGACGAGGAAGTACCACCACCTCCGGCCCAGTGGACCGCCTATGTCCAAGCGGCCCGAGCCCGAGCCCAGGCCAGAACAACCCCTCCACGCAGGCGGTGGTGGGGGGATTTCATTGCGTACGGGGCGGGCCTGCTCTGGCGCCAGCTCACGTTCGCCGGCAAGCGATCCCTGACCCGGGAGACCCCCGGGCGCGCTTACAAAGGGTGGCTCTTCAGGACACCTTCCGCGCATGACCCCGTCGTGACCAACCAACCGTCGCCCCTGTCATCGATAAATATTTGTGGACCGAGTGCCCTGGATCCAGGGTTGGCCGTTGCCCCCATCCGTCCGTGGTCTTCTGCGTCAGATACTGCTCTCACAGGTACAAAAATCACCCATTCAGATCCTGAGCCACATGACCCTTCGCCTCGTTTCCGGCAGTGGTTACAGCGCCTGGCCTCACCGCTGACCACACTTTTGGCCATACGGGAAACCGCAGCACTACCAAAGAATCCTTGCTCCGTACCCGCGTTGCCAGCCATCGTCGATGCAACCGTCCTCACCGAGACGGTCACGGTATCTGATCGAGTCGCAACGCCGGCGGCGGCTCGATCAGAGGCACAACCACCATGCACTGAGGCAGGGTTCATATCGCAGGTTAAGACCACCGTGTTGGTCGCAGGACCACCGGCCGCACTCACCCGATGCGGCGGAGTCGTATTGGCTCATGAGACTGCCATCACCGTGCCGATGGCTCCGCCATCAACGGCAGTGGTTCAAAAAACGGTGTTGTTGTTTCCATCGAAAAAACCGCGAACCCCGGTCCTCCCGATATCCTCACTAAATACCAAGGGCGGCCTAGACACGAGAGTGATCGTACCCATCACCGGTCGTCCCCCTCCACTCTCGGCGCCGGCCCATGACGGGGCGCCGAGGAGCCTGTCTGAGATAGGCGGATACCCCGCACCGTGGAAAGATGGAAGACTCGAGAGAGACGCGACCCAGAACATAGAGATCACTGATCGGACGACCCTGGCCTCAGCATCAGCCTCAGCCTCAGCATCGACCGCCGCAGGTCCCCTGGGGGCATCGGCACTGCGCTGGACCCTGGCGCAGTGCCTGCGAATCCTGTGGACTATGGGTCGAACGAAGGCGTGGCTGGGGGAACGGCTCCGCAGGGCGCCCACCTTAAGCCCTGAGCTGCCCTCTGCACAGCCTGCCAACGAGGCACAGTCGATGCCTGCCGTCTCGGACGTACCGGGAAATGTTCAGTGTTCAGTTCCGGTGGCGGTCCTGGAATCCACGATTGCCGTACCCCTAGATTGCGCCGCACAGTCGGTGTCCGTACCGAGTATTACCGAGGCTCTCGCTCTGCATACGGTGCCCGCAGCGGCGGCGATAGTCTTGCCAAATCCCGTAGTACCTCGCTCACCCCGAGAGGCGGTGGCTAATCCCTCGCCATGGATCGTGAATTCACCGCGTCAAAAATATCCGGTCAAAAAAATCGCAGACGCACACCCAGCAGACCGAGTTGCGCCCCCGTGCACGTCCCCGGCTCACCATGCTTCAACGGCTGGAATTCCGCCGTTGCCGCTCCTGACGGTGGCCGGGCCAGTGGCACAGATATTCCGGCCATCGCATCGTGAGCAGACGCTACCTCAGCTCGTGAAGACCACGACCAGATCTTTGTCCATGGGTTGGGGGCACCGGCTTCTCGATCGGCTATGGCAGGTGCTGTTCTCACCTCGAAGGCGCATCACCAACTCAAGTCAAGCTCCATCGCCGTCCCCCTTCGTGGCAACGGTCGATACGATGATCAGCCAACGACGGCATACCACGATCGCCGCCGCGCCGATGGCCAACCCCGAAGCTTTGCAGGGCCCCAAATCCACCGACGCCGCATCCTTGGGTCCCCTGGTGCTCCCCCTGCGAGTGGCAAGTCATGCCTGGCCATCCCTGGCGGATACGAAGGACCACCGTCCTGGCAACGCATGGGGCGAACAACCAGGCTCCATGTTCACCGCCGCGGCCTCCCCCCGCCCGCTGGCGCTTCCCCTGCAGCTTCCCCTGCGAGTCGAAAACCATCCCTGGCCATCACTCGCGGAGGAGATGGTGGATGATCTCGAACCCATCGGAGTCCGCAGCATGGCCGAGGTCATCGACGCAACGGAATGGGGAGGATGGTCATGGAACGGGTAGCCTTCTTAATTGAAGACAGCAAAGAGCGGCTGGGCTGCATGCTCAACCCAGAGACCCTTGAAATTCGCCGCCAGGCTGGCGTGCGTCCGCGGCCGGTTGGTATCGGCGCCCAGCGCGATGAGGGGCTGCTGATGACCGGTGGCGGGCTGACAGAACTGCGCCTAGACCTTCTCTTCGACATCGGTTTATCAGGATCCTCGGTGCCCACCGAGGATGTTCGTAGCCTCACCGGACCCATCTGGCGCTTGGCAGAGAACCGGTCGCGGGGCCCGGGTCGCGGGCGCGTACCGCAAGTTCGCTTCATTTGGGGGAAACATTGGAACATCCCTGGTGTCGTGGTGGCGGTGGCCGAGCGGCTCGATCGCTTCGCCCCCAGTGGCGCCCCCCAGAGGAGTTGGCTGCGGATGCGTCTCCTTCGCACCGAATCCCCGGCGGCGCCCGGCCCAACCCTGGTGCTTCCTGAGGCGGAAGTCCTCAGTGCCTTGGCCGCAAGCCGGCAGCGACCAGCTGGCGGCCAGGGTGTAGTCCTTACCGTTCTCGGCAGCGGCAGCGGTGGGGCTCGAACCAGCGAGCGACTCGACACGATCGCCGGGCGCATGTACGGCGATCCCGGAGCCTGGCAGGCCATTGCGGCGATAAACCATCTCGATGATCCGCTGCATCTGCCGATAGGTTACGATTTGCACCTGCCCACAAGCGGAGGAAGCCCATGAACATCGAGGTGCGCGTTCAGGGCCAAAAGAACGATACGGCCCGCTACATTACCCGCGTGGTGGTGCGTCAAGAACTCGCCATGCCCGCATCGTGCCAAATTTTGGTGGCGGATCCCTCTCCCGCCGACCAGGCCTTGGCTCCCGGGGTGGCGATCAGCATTCTGGCCGTGGGCATCGTCCTCTTCGAGGGGATCTTGACTGAGCGTCGATTGTCTTTCGGCGGTGCTGACGGCAGTTTGCGCCAGGTAGAACTGATCGCCCACGATGCCCTCATTCACCTGCGCAACCGTTGGCAAGAGCGTACCTTTCGAGATACCACGGCTGCCGGGGTGGTGGCGGCACTGGTGGCTGCCGATGGCTTGACGGTCGTTGGTCCCTGGGGGCCACGTTGGAGTCAGGTTCTCCAACATGGCCAAGATGATCTTGCCCTGCTCGGACTCGTGGCGGTACGCGCGGGCCTGACTTTTTGTCTGCGTGGGCGGACTCTGCACCTCCTTGGCGAGGAAGTACTCGACGCGCCAGTGGTGCTCAACGAGGGGCTCGATCTCCTGGAGTGTGCCTGGACGGTCGCTACGCCCTCTGCCGGAGCGGCGGTGGCCGGTTGGGATACGGGCAGGGCCAGTGTCGCTACTGGTGTGGCAGGTCGTGAGCGTGTCAACGACCTGGCTCTGGGGGATCCGTCCCAGGCCAGCGCTCTGGCCAAAGGTCTGGCCCGTAGGCGGGCATCGCAGGCCGTCCACCTAACGGGACGAGCTCCGGGGACAGCCGCCCTGCGCGTGGGTGGTTCCGTGCAACTGCGTGGCGCCCATCTGCCAACTGCTCCCATGCGCCTGGCCCAGGTCGAGCACCGCATCGAGGATGGCTCCTGGACCACGTCCTTCGCGACCCGCGAAAAGGATCCCGTCCCCGGACTGTCCGACACGCCCCTGGTGACCATTGGCGCGGTCACGGCAGTAGACGATCCCGACGGCTGTGGCCGAGTACGGGTGTCCCTGCCAGCCTGCGGCGGCATCGATGGTGGTTGGCTGGCAGCCCTGGCTCCGGGCGGTGGTGCCGGTCGGGGCCTGATGGCTCTTCCGGGCATCGGCGACCGGGTGGCGGTGGTGTACCTTGACGCCTTGCGCTCTCAGGGCGTGGTCCTGGGGGGGCTTTGGGGCAGCGGAGGACCAACCGATGCCGGCCTCAGCGGCGGTGAGATCCGGCGCTATACATTCCGCAGTGCCGACGGCCGCAAGGTGGTTCTGGATGATGGGCAAGGCGAACTGGCAGTCGAGGATCCGGCGGGCAACCGGCTGACCTTCTCTTCGTCTGGGACCGTGCTGCATTCCGCCGGCCCCCTCGTCATCAG
>JAYVTR010000222.1:0-5041 GCA_043788625.1 Planctomycetota bacterium | reverse complement strand
AATCGGCATGACCCGCAGTTCCAGGCGGATAAAGGCTGGGCGGGCGACGCCGTGCAGTTGAGATTCAAGACCGATCGCATTTCGCACGTCACCGCCTGGTGCTTTGCTGCCAAGCAAGAGCCCTTCATCGACATCGGTTATGGTAAAGACCTCAACGAGCCGTTCGGAGGTGGGGGCGTGAAGCTGTTCCGCAGCCAGGGTTGGAAGTTGAGCGACGGCGCCGAAATGGGTTTCAAGGCCGATGCCGATGGCAAAGGGTATGTGCAAGAGATCAAATTGCCGTGGAAGCTGATCACCCTGTCCGGCAAGCCCGAGAGTCGCTTTGCATGTGGCGTCGAATTGTTGTGGGGCGAAGCCGACTGGCCAATCCATCGCTATGCCGACAATTTGGCCGAAGGTCAGACCAGCCGCGAGTTCTTCTGGACTGCCAAAGATGCGTGGGGTCCGGTCTTTTTAGAAAAGACCGGTCAGCTGACCCTGCCGACGCCAGCCTGGGAAAAAGCGCAGGTCGGCGAAAAACCCGAAGGCCCAGTGCGCATCGAGTACACCTTGGCCAAGGACCAGCGCGTCACCCTAGCGATTGATGACGCGCAAGGAAAACGGATTCGCAATCTTTTGCCGGCGGCCGAACGCCAAGCGGGCAACCATGCCGACCTCTGGGATGGCTTGGATGATGAGGGGCAGTTGGTCGCTCCTGGGACCTACACGGTCAAAGGTCTCAGTCATGACGGCTTGCATCTGAGCTATGAAGGGAGTTTCGCTAGTCCGGGAAATCCGCCGTGGGTAACGGCGGATGGAACCGGCGGTTATTACGCCGACCACACGCCGCCAGAGGCGGTGGCGTTCGGTCCTGCTCAACGCGGAGCGATCGCCTGCGCCATGGGTGAAGCAGGTCCGCATCTGATCGGCGTCGATCTGCAGGGACACAAGCACTGGGGCCTGGCCAATCGCATGGCTTTCGGCGGCGGAAAAATCAGCTTGGCGACAGACGGCAAGTTATTGTGGATCGCCAATGTCGATGGTCGTGCCGGCTCCTTCACAGTGTGGCGCTGTGATTTGGAAACGGGTGCTTATGCCCCATGGAAACGCAAGAATGCCGAGGGCAAAGATATTCTCGATCTGCCGATCTGTGAGACCAACGGTTTAGCGCAATGCCGTGCCATTGCCATGCATGGCAATCGCCTAGCGGTGATCATGGCCGCCGATCGACGCGTACAGCTGCTTGACGCCGAGACGGGCGACGAGGTCGGCTCGCTCACCGGCTTGCCGATGGGCCTGGCAGGCCTGGCCTATCGTCCCGATGGAAAATTGGTGGTAGCGGCGGGCGACCAATTGCTGCTCGTCGATCCTGCCGGCGGTACGCCGCTGGTGCTGGCACGCGGCTTGATCGATCCGCAGTCGGTGGCACTTGATGCGCAAGGAGCGATCTACGTTAGCCAGCGCGGAACGGCGATGGATGTCGCCGTGTTCACCGCTGAGGGCAAGGTCCAGCGTGTGATCGGTAAAATCGGTGGCCGCCCCGCGACAGGGTTCTTTGCTGAGAACGCCATGTTGAAGCCAGCGCAGATTGCCGTTGATGCAACGGGCCGGTTGTGGGTTACGGAAGCGGATCGGCAGCCGAAGCGTACTAGCGTGTGGAATGCTGATGGTAGCTGTGCATTCGACCTCATCGGTACCACCGCGTATTGCGCCGGTGGACAGATGAATCCTTATGACCATACCATCGCCTTCAGCGAAGGCACCGAGTACCGTTGGGATGCGGTGCGTGCGACCTGGCGGCCCTACTTCACCTTGAGCGATAGCTTGGGCACCGGCTGTGATTCGGTGACGCGCTACGCTCGCGTCGGCGGTCACGAATACCTGCAGCAACGCGGCTCAGCGCGCGACGGGTCGATGGTGAAGATCTACGTCCGAAGTGCGGATGGCAGCTGGCGGCACTGCGCCGAATTCGGCAATGTAGGCCTTGGCAAGTCAATCGGTGAAGCCGATCACCAAGAGTGGAATGCCAAATTCAGAGGACCGTTGTGGGAAGGGCGTTTCGGCAAGGTCTTCTGCTGGCTTGATCGCAATGACGATGGAATAGCACAACGTGAGGAAATCGAAACTGCGGAAGGTAATCTTGGCGCCTATTACTGGGGCCAAGCCATGGGCGAGGACCTGCGCGTGGTGATCCCCGGTGGGGGCACGCTGTGGACCATGCTTCCCACGGGCTTCACTGCCGGCGGTACGCCCCTGTATTCACTGGCGGCAGCGACTAGGTCGAAGCCGGGTACTGCCCAGAATAGCGAAGGCATGCTGATGGTTGGCCGTGACGGTCGCAGTTATGTCAACATGACGCCGTTGACCGCCTTTGATGCCACTGGAACCGTCTTGTGGACGTACCCCAATCATTTGATTGGGGTGCATGGATCACATACGGCTCCAGCGCCGCGGGCAGGCCTGCTGATCGGGCCGAGCAGCATCTACGGGACGGCGCTGATTTCGAAAGAGGCTGGTGAGGTCTTCTATCTGAACGGTAATCTTGGACAGAACTACATTTTCACCGAAGACGGTCTGTGGGTCCAGTCACTCTTCAACGATTGCCGTGGCTGGTACGATATTCCGACGGCAGCGACGCCGGGCATGCCGTGCGATGCGATGACCGCTGGCGGGGAGAGTTTCGGTGGCTGGTTTGGCAAGACCGAAGACGGAAAATACCATGTCATCGGCGGTGGCACGGCGGCACTGGTATATGGCCTGAGTGGGCTCGATAGCCTGCATCGCTTCACGCAGTCGGTGTCGGTCACAAAAGCGGATGTCGCAGCTGCTGCCGTCTTGCGTACGCGTCGGGCGGCCAGCGCTCTGCAGACAAAAGTCACCCAGGTTCAGCCGACGGCTACGCCACCAGCACAGGATGGAGATCTCACCTCGTGGCACCTCGATCAAGGTGGCGTCGAGATCGCTGGGGGCGCGGGAGTGGTCGGTACGGCAAAGGCGATGTACGATGCTAAGAATCTCTACCTGGCGTGGCAGGTCACCGACAGCACCCCACTGAAAAATGTCGGTCAAGACGAACGCCTGATGTTCATCACTGGCGATTGTGTGGATCTCATGCTACGCGTCAGCGATGCGAAAGATGATCATCCGGTGTCCGGAGACATGCGTTTATTGCTGACGATGAAGGCCGGGAAACCACTGGCGGTATTGTATCAACCGGTGGCGACGGGCGGCGCCAAGGAGGAGGCCGGTGAACTCAGTTCACCGGTGCGGAGCATCCACTTCGATCGTATCCGCACCATTGACATCCCCTTGGTGATGAAGCCGACGCCGGGGGGATATGTCGTGATAGCGTCGTTGCCATTGGCGCTGATCGGGGTGGATTCCTTAGCAGGAAAGGTCATGCACGGCGACTTTGGCATTTTACTGTCAGATGGCACCGGTCAGGAGTGTACGTCGCGCAATTACTGGTCGAACAAGGCAGCCAACAACACCAACGATATTCCTGATGAGGCCATCCTCCAGCCGTCGCTGTGGGGCGAATTGCGTTTCGGCAAGTAAAGCTACGTCAGGCATTGGCCTAGCTGGCCAATGCCTGACACCGCTCTAGTATCGGACATGCGTTGTTCGCGGCACGACATAGAACGTGAGTTGCGACGTCGCATCAGTGAGGGGATTTATCTGCCGGGATCGCGCATGCCGACGCATCGCGAGCTGAAGCATGATTTTGGTTCCAGCCCATTGACCTTGCAGCGGGCCATGGATCGCCTGGTTGAGCAGGGGTATATCGATACACGTGGGTTCCATGGCACCTTTGTTGCCAAGCAATTGCCTAATCTCTCGACTATCGCGATGGTTTTCCCCGATGAGCCGGGACAACGGTTGTGGAATCATTTCTGGACTACCGCAAAAGGCGTTGCCGAAGCATGGGACCAGGACCAGGCGCATTTTCGGATCTATACCATCCGTGATTCGAGTGCGGATTCATCAGAGCATCAACGCTTGTGCCAGGATGTCGCAGATCGGGGCTTAGCCGGTATCGTCTTTCTCGACCATCCATACTTCCTTGCCGGTTCCCCGATTTTCAGCAGTGCGATTCCGCGCGTGTGCATCGGCAACGGCGAAGCTGCAGATATGGCGAAGTTTGGTTATTCAGGGGTGACCTTGGTCGAGGGCGATGTGCTGCAGCGCATCATGAGTGGCTTTCATGCGGCGGGACGTCGGCGTTGTGCGGTGCTGTCAGCGTTAGGTGCCGCGAACCACATCAGGACCGAGTATCGCGCTCAGATGCGCAGATGTGGCCTCGAAACCAGAGCTGAATGGTGGATCGGTCTGCCGGTGGATCCGGTTGGCGCGGTGGCTGCGCGCGGTGTCGCGCAGTTGCTGATGTCAGGGCCAGGGCATGTGCGCCCGGACTGCTTGGTGATCGCCGACGACAACATGGTGCCACATGCCACGGCGGGTATCCTTGATGCAGGGCTGCGCGTGCCGCATGATCTTCACGTAGCGGCGCACGCGAATTTTCCCGGACCAACTCTGTCGTTGGTGCCGTGTCTGCGCTTTGGTCCGGACATGACGACGCAGGTCGCAGCCGCCGTGAGCGAGATCGCGACGCTTGCTGCTGGTGGCAAACCACGCGTCATCGCCGTGCCGATGACGCTGCACTCGTAAAAGGACTGAGCCTATTCTGTAGCCGCTTTTTTTTCTGCCCATTCCTCGGCGAAGACCGCGGCCACCCGCACATCCGCTGGTGGTTGCCCATTCACGCGCTGGGCGATGGCTGTCGCAACCGACCGTCGCAGCAGGTCGGCCACGTCGAAACCCAGGTGGATGACCCCGGCCATGCTTGGTTTCGCCAAGGGAAAATTGCCGTGGACCAGCACCCGTGGCCTCGCTCCATCGAGATGGCGTTCGGCCACAAGCCCGGCCAGCGCCGCCGGGCCGAAGTTATCGTCGGCAACGATCAGCCCGTCGGGCCGCTGACGCCCATCGGCGGCCATCAGCAGACGCACGAGATTGGTGGCGGAGCCAGGGGACTCGAGATCGGCAGACAGCTCCCAAGCCA
>JAYVTR010000221.1:0-4571 GCA_043788625.1 Planctomycetota bacterium | reverse complement strand
CCAGGTCGGGAATTTCGGCCATCCAGAAACTCCCGGGCTGGAAGACTTCGGCGATGCCAACCTGGTCGGCAATAACGGCGCCACCAATTATTTCCGCGTCGACTGGTTTTCTTCAACTGGCCTGCGCACGTGGGGCGATGGACGTTTGATCCTGCTCGGCACCGAGGGCACCATCGAGCTGCGCAAGTACATCGACATCACCACCGACAACGGCGGCGACCAGTTGCTGTTGGTAAACAAGGACGGCGAGCAGCGCATCGCCTGCGCTGGCAAAGTCGGTTTCCCATTTTTCGGCCGCCTGATCCGCGACTGCCTCGACCGCACCGAGACGGCAATGACCCAGATCCATGCCTTGAAAGCCGCCGAACTGTGCCTCAAGGCGCAGGCGGCAGCCACCCGCGTCACTAGTTGAGCAGCCACCGGCTGAGCATCCACTAGCTCAGCAGCCACCGGCTGAGCATCCACCAGGAGACCCAGCCGCGAACATTATTTTTCGCGGTTGGCGATGCGCTTCTTGCGTACGTTTTCCTTGATCGCCAACTTCACAATCGCGCGTGGTTCGGCAAAGGTCAGGGTGCGATTGGTGATGATCAGGCCGGTCAGGTCCGGCGGCGTAACTTGCCCGCGCACCATACCCATGCAGTACTTGATCGATTTCACATCGACATAACCGGTCTGGAAAATGGTCAGCTCATCGCCCGGCTCAATGGTGTTGTTGGGGCGGATGAGAGTGAGGATGCCGGCCAAGACGCCGACGCGGTTCCAGCGGCCAATGACCACCGCGAAGCCAAAGCGCCCTTCCTGGAAAATGTCCCAATACATGCCTTCTTCGAGTGCGGTAGCATTGACGGGAATGAAGGGAAATTCAGGCATGGGATCCACCAGTGGGAATCGTGAGATTTAAAATTAAAACAGACGCAGCTGGTCTACTGCCGGGCTTAATCCCAGGTGCAGGTAGCCGTGCGTGGTGATCTGCCGCCCAGTGGGGGTTTTCAGCAGATAGCCGCCTTGGATCAGGAACGGCTCGTAGACGTCCTCGATGGTGCGTTCTTCCTCACCAACGGTCATGGCGATGGTCTTCAAGCCAACGCTGCGTTTGGCCCGTGCCAGGCAGTGCAGGATGCGCCGATCCAATTCGGTGAGTCCGGCATGATCGATGCCGAGGTGGGTCAGGCCTTCTTCGGCAACCGCTGCCGTGATGCGGTTGCCATAGCGCACCTGCGCCAAGTCGCGGATACGCCGCAGATGGTTGTTGGCGTAACGCGCCGTGCCACGGCTGCGCGCGGCGATAGTGGCCAGGCCAGCAGCATCAGCCTCGACCCCCAGCAGCTTGGCGCTGCGCGTCAGAATTTTCGTCAGTTCATTGGCACTGTAGAGATCGAGTCGTTCGCGAATGCCGAAGCGACTTCTGAAGGGCGCGCTCAATTGGCCCTCGCGCGTCGTCGCCCCCACCAGCGTGAACGGCGGCAGGTTCAAAGTCAGGGTCTGCGTCGAGGCACCCTCGCCCAATTGGATGGTGATGCGGAAATCCTCCATGGCGCTATAGAGGTATTCTTCGACCACCCGCTTCAGGCTGTGGATCTCGTCGATAAACAACACCGCTCCCGGCGTCAGCGATGATAGCATACCTGCCAGGTCGCCTGGCTTTTCAAGCATCGGGCCGGCGGTTTCCTTAATCTCGGCGCCCATCTCGGCGGCCAGGATATGCGCTAAGGTGGTCTTGCCGAGACCGGGAGGCCCGGCCAGCAGTACATGATCAAGCTGTTCTCTACGCAGCTGCGCCGCCTCCACCGCTAAACTGAGATTGTGCGTTACCGGCACCTGACCGGTGAAGTCGCTCAACCGCTTTGGCCGCAGCGCCCGGTCACTGGCGGCGTCCGGCGCATCGGGCTGATCCTGGTTCGGCGGAAAGCCGTTGGGCGAGTCAGGCGACTGGCTGGGAGACATGGCAGCGCTCTCGATCAGCGCGGCTTCGGCACCAGATCCTTGGCCACCCACGGATGCAGGTCAGCGGGGATCGGGGCGGTGATCGACAAGGTATGGCCGTCGGGATGCGGCAGGTCCAGGGTCCACGCATGCAGGGCATGACGTGATAGCACCGGCACCGTCGGGTCCGCTGGCGGATTCACCGGCCAGGTACGCGAGCGGCCATAGACGACGTCGGCCAAGATCGGATGGCCCAGTGACGCAAGATGGATGCGGATCTGATGGGTGCGGCCGGTACGCGGCCGGGCCTCAATGGCGCTGAAACCTTTGCCGCGCGTGTGGACCACGAAGCTCGTGTAAGCTTCGCGTGCATCGCCCTCACCTAACTCACGGATGGCGCGTTTGCGGAAATCGCGGGCATGGCGACCGATGGCGCCGTTGCACTCGAGAAAATCCGTCTTCGGCTCACCGGCGACCAGCGCCAGATAGAGTTTTTTTACTTCACGCTCTTTGAAAGCCTCTTGCGCAAAACGCAGGGCTTCGTCGTCACGTGCAACGGCGATGACTCCCGAGGTTTCCGCATCCAGACGATGGATGATGCCGGGACGCCAGCCCTCACCCGAGGCCAAGTGTGTGCCATAGCGACCAAGCAGTGCGTTGACCAAGGTACCGCGCAGATGGCCGACCGCCGGATGCACCACCATGCCGGCCGGTTTGTCGATGATGATATAACGCTCGTCCTCATAAAGGATGTTAAGCGGAATGTCCTCGGCTTTGGCTTCCATGGGCTCGGCGTCAGGGACTTCAAGCGCCACCTGTTCGCCACCATCGAGGAAGTAACCGGCCTTGGGCTTAATGACTTTGCCCTTTGGCCCGGTAATCGAGCACATTCCCTGCTTGAGCAAACGGGCCACTAAGCTGCGCGTGCAGCCATCAAGTGACTCGGTGAGCCAAACGTCAAGACGGACGCCGATGGCAGAGGTTGGGACGGTGAGTTCAGTAAGCACGCGCAGAGACTAGGAGCCTGTTGGAGATAGGCCAGCAAGGCTGACTCGGTCTCGCCAGGCAGCTCCTGCGTGGTCGGCATGTCCAAATAGCGCTGCTATTTGGCGCATTCCTCCGCCTTGGATCTGGCCAGCGATACGCTTCGTCATCCTCGTCGGCCTATCTCCGCCAGACTCCTAGGAGCCTGGCGGGAATAGCGACCGAGGATGCCCCATCAAAAGTGCCGCCAGCGTTGAAGAAACGATAGTCATAGTGAAGACACCCCCTGTACGTGCGCTGCCCCACCGTTTTTAATTCAATCCGCTTTCAGAATTCTGCTTTGTGCGTTATCGTGCAGTCATGCCCGCTCCGACAATGGTTCCTGATTCCGGTGCTCGCCTGCTTCGCCATCTCGGCGATCGGGTGACCTTTACCCTGCGCTGGAATATTCCCAGCCAGGGCTCTTGGCGGGCTTTCTTGCGTACCAATTTGGGGCGAGCGCAACGCTTGCGTGATGAAACCATCGCCAGCTTGGGCGGCAGCGGTACCTTTGCCGGTGCCTCATGGCGCGACATCGCCATGCGCCCCATCGATGGCGGCTGGCAGCTCGATCTGCCGATGACCGAAATCGGTTACTACAGCGCCAAAGCCTATGCCGTTGATGACGAGGGTACCCAGGCGTGGCCCACCGGCATCGACATCGGTGTCAGCATCCACCCCAGCGATTACCGCACCGCCAACGGCGTCTACTGTGCCTTCACGCGCATGTTTGGGGCCAACAAAACCGCAGCGGCGACGCGCGACAGCCTGCGTGAAGGCATGCTCGCTGCCCTCGACCAAGAAGGGTACTCAGTCATCCCGCCATCGGGGACTTTTCGCGATCTCATCCGTGAGCTGCCGCACATCACTGAGCGCTTGGGCTGTACCATCCTGCATCTTTTGCCGGTCGGTCCGACGCCGACCACTTATGCGCGCTATGGCCGATTCGGCTCGCCCTATGCCCAGCAGGATCTCATTGCCATCGATCCGGCCCTGGTCGAGTTCGACAAGCGCACCACCGCCATCGATCAGTTCCGCGAACTGACCTCGGCGGCGCACCTGCGCGGCTGCCGTGTGTTCCTCGATATCGTCATCAACCACACCGGCTGGGGCGCGACCTTACAGGATGCGCATCCGGAATGGTTCAAGCGCAACCTCGATGGCACCTTTCATTCGCCAGGCGCGTGGGGCAATACTTGGGAAGACCTGGTCGAACTCGACAATTCCCGGCCCGAGTTGTGGGAAATCATCGCCCAGGCCCTCATCACCTGGTGCCGCCGTGGCATCAATGGTTTCCGTTGCGACGCTGGCTACATGGTGCCGCTGCCGGCATGGCAATACATCATCTGCCGTGTGCGCCAAGAATTCCCGCGCACCATGTTCCTGCTCGAAGGCCTGGGCGGCGCCTGGGATGCAACCGAGGCGCTGCTGACCGCTGGCGGCATGCAGTGGGCCTATTCAGAACTGTTCCAGAATTTCGATGCGGTCAGCATCGGCAGCTACCTGCAGCATTGCCATGGCGCCGCCGCTTCGCGCGGGGTGCTGATCCATTACAGCGAAACGCATGACAATGAGCGACTGGCCAAACAAGGCCGCGCGTGGTCATTGTTGCGCAATCGCCT
>JAYVTR010000220.1:0-18504 GCA_043788625.1 Planctomycetota bacterium | reverse complement strand
TGCTTCTTTGGGACCTGGATAAGCCACACAGAGCGGGTCGTTCACGTGTATCCTCACCTCATGAGGACTTTTATGCTGCGTACGCCATTTGCCCTCTTGATTGCCTTCCTGCCGGTGGACCTGCCGGTGGACCTGGCGGTGGGCCTAGCGGGGAACCTGACGGCAGCTGAACCATTCCCATTGGTCATGCCGCTTGATGGCGGACCGCAGGGATTGGTCGATCTCAGCTTCCTCAACCACCGCCCGGCCGGCAGCCGCGGCGCGGTTACGGTGCGCGATGGTCATTTCGTCTTGGCGGGGAGCGGCGAGCGGATCCGTTTTCTCGGCGTGGCGCTGACTTTCGCCGCGGCCTTTCCCGAGCCGGAAGTCGCGAAGGCCATGGCCCAGCGTTTCGCGCGCCTGGGGATCAATGCCGTACGCATCCACTTCATCGATGGCGGGCCCAACAACCGCTTTGGCCGGCACAGCATCTGGGATCCGGCCTTTCCCAAGGAGCCGCGTTTGGATCCGGCGCAGTTGGCGCGCCTCGACCGGCTGCTGATGGAGCTGCGCCAGCAGGGGATCTATTATAATCTCAACTTGAAAGTTGGGCGGACCTTCGGGATAGAAGACGGACTTGGCGAAGGCTACTTCGGCGCCGGTGCCATACCGCAGATCACCAAGTCCTACGATTTGGTCGATCCGCAGCTGATCGCCCTGCAGCATTCCTATGCCGAGGCATTTCTGAGCCACGTCAATCCGCTGACCGGCTGGAGCTATGCCCACGACCCGGCGGTGCTGGCGATCGAGATGAATAACGAGAACAGCATCATCATGCCGAACCAACCTCTCGACGGGCCCGTCGGCTGGCCGGAGAAGCCGGCCGCGGCGATGCGGGCGGCGTGGAACCGCTGGCTGGTGGCGCACTACGCCGATGCCGCCGCCGTGCGCGCGGCCTGGGCCGTACCGCGTGCTGCGGCGGGCGAGCCGTTGGTGCTGACACCGGCCAGTTGGCATCTCGAACAGAATGTCAGCGGCAAGGCGAGTCTGACGACCACTGCCGAGGGCTTCACGGCCACGGTTGCCACCACCAACGGCAGCGGTTGGCACGTGCAGATGACCTTGCCGTTGCCGGCGGTCACCGCCGGCAACGCCCTGACCCTGGTGGCGCGCATGCGTGCCGACCACGCCCGGCCGGTGACCTTCCGCAGCGAGCTCGCCGTCGCTCCATGGAGCCCGTGCGGCCTCGATAGCGCCGTGCCGCTCAGCAGCGAATGGCGCACCATCCACTTGCCATTCACGGTTCTGGCCAACGCCGAGGGCGGGACCTCGCGGATCGTGCTGCGTCTGGGCGCGGCGCGCGGGGTGGTCGAACTCGTCGATCTGCAGATCGTCCACGGTCTGCTGGCCCCGCCTTTGCCGGCGGACGCCGACCCCGCTCTCGGCACCATGCCCTTGCCGATCGCACCGCAAGGAAAGCAGCGCAGCGACTGGCTGGCGTGCATCGTCGCCACCGAGCAGGCGTTTGTACAGGGCATGCGCGACCATCTGCAGCGGCTGGGGGTCACGGCACCGGTGATCTGCGGCCAGGCGAGTTGGGGCCCGCTGACCGGCTTGGCCCGCGAACAACTCAGCGATTATGTCGACGAGCACCAGTATTGGGACCACCCCAACGGCTGGCGCGATCCGGCAACCATGCGTGGCCACGGCAAGCCACTGGTCGCGGTGCTCGGTGGTGCCAGTCCGCTGGCCGAACTGGCCCGCTGGCGGGTCGCCGGTGTGCCGTTCTCGGTCAGCGAATTCAATCACTGCGCTCCCAATCCGCATCGCGCCGAGGCCTTGCCGCTGCTGGCGACGGTAGCGGCCCTGCAGGACTGGGATGCCTTGATCCTGCATGAGTATGGTGCCCCGCCGACCCCGTTGGCGATGGTCTGGCAGCCTTTCGAGACCGGTAGCGATCCGGCGTTGATGGCCTTCTTCCCGAGCGCGGCGCTGGCCTTCCGCCAGGGAGCCGTGGGCAGTCTGGTGGCGGGCGAATTCCGTCCGGTGGGTGCTGATGCGGCGGGCGCGTGGACGGCGGCAGACGCTGGCAGCCGCTTGCTCCAGGCACGCATCGGTCTCGATGCCGGTCGACCCGCTGCCGATCACGCTGTCGCGCCGACTGGTTGGGGTCTGCCGGGCAGTGCGAGCGCCGCACTCAGCGGCGGCACGAAAACGGTCTACGCTTGTGGCGGCCCACGGGTGGCGGTATTCGCCGGCTTCCTCGCTGGCGAGGGCAAGACCGTCGCCGTCGACGGTTGCCGTTTCACCGCTGAGAGCGCCTTTGGCGCCCTCGCCGTCAATACCCTCGATGGCCGTCCGCTGCCGCTGTCGCAGCGGATCCTGATCACCGCCCTGGCCGGCAGCAGCAATACCGAGATGCAGCGCAAGGCCGATGGCACGGGCCTCGACAGCTGGGGCCGGGCGCCGGTGCTGGTCGATGGGCTCGCCGGCGACCTTGACCTGCAGATCGCCCCCGGCCTGCGCGCCCGGGCGCTCGACGCGGCCGGGGTGCCATTGCAGGAAGTCCCGCTGACGGCGCATGGCGACCGCATGCGCTTGCATCTCGATCCGACCATTCCCGCCGTGTGGTACCTCATTGACGAACGAAGCTGATATGGGTCGCACCCCGTTCATGCGTGACGCTTTCACCCTGATCGAACTGCTGGTGGTGATCTCGATCATCGCCGTGCTCTCGGCAATGCTGTTGCCAGCCATCAAGATGGTACGCGAATCGGCCCAGGCCACGAACTGCCGCTCGAGCCTGCGCCAGCTGAGCATGGGTGTTGAGAACTACGCCTTGAACAACGACGGCATGCTGCCGCCCAGTGCGGCTTCTACCGGCCATCCGTGGTTCACGCTCATCGCCGTCGATCTCGACATGCCTGATGTGTATGCCCAATTTCCGGCGTCAGCGAGCCAGGCGTGCGTGGCCCTGCGCGATGTCGCGGGCAGCAATGTCGTGTGGGGCTGCCCGAAGTGGAAGCGCAGTGCCACCGCCAATCAATATTACCCCGGGCTGGGCTACACCATGCGGCCTGCTCTCGCTGGCGACGGCAACCACAACAACTTGGTATCGGTGTGGGGCCGGAGCTTTTTCCGCGCCTCGATCACCGAGCCCAGCCGCCGGATCGTGCTTGGCGATGCCGCAGATTTCGTGCTCAATGTCAGCGGTGCTGCCGCCACCAGCTGGCTCGGCGCCGCTGGCGATCCCATTCGCCATGGTACCCGCTCTAACTATGCCTTTTTCGATTGCCACGTCGCCACCATCTCGGTCAGCCAGGCGCCCTGGCTGGGCGTTGCCGATCCGGTCTCCAGCGCCTGGTCGCCTTGATCTCATCTCCCCCGGTAAAAAAAATCCCATGACCATACCGATCATCCGCGGCTTCGGCCTGCTGCTGCTGTCCTTAACGCTCGCCGCCAGCGAGGCGCTGTTCGACACCGACTTCAGCGTCCCATCGACCTATATCGACCTGCCGGCGGCGCCCCTGGTGCACGGCGCTTTGCCGTCCGGCTGGGCCGACAATTCGACCTGGTCGAAGGCCGACTGCACCTATGCCGGCACCAGCGAGGACGGCGTCGGTTTCCTGCACGCCAGCGGCATTGCCAAGGGCCGTATCCAGTTCTGGCATCCGCTGGCGCCGATGACCGAGCGTGGGGCATTCCGCCTCGAACTGCGTGTGCGTGGCGCCGCGAAAACGCAGCTGCGCATCAGCATCGCGCGGATGGTGGCGCCGTGGCGCATCATCGCCACCGCCAGCGTCCCGCTCGAGCCGACCTGGCATGATGTGGTGCAGGTCATGGCCGGCGGACCGGCCGAAGGCCCCTTGGGTCTGCTGGTCAGCGGTGAGAGCCCGGGCGCCGTCGACATCGCCAATCTGCGCCTCATCCCGACGGCGCTCAGCGACTACATTCCGACCACCATCGTGCCGGTGATGCGTACCGATCGCGACTGGTATCCACAGCATCAGCGTGAACTGGTGGCGCAGCTGGTCGCCGCGCAACCGCAGGTGGTGCTGATGGGCGATTCCATCACCGCCGCCTGGGCCAAGGAGGGGGCTGCCAGCTGGGCCTCGACGCTGGCACCGCTGTCGGCGATGGCCTACGGCATCGGTGGCGACCGGGTCGAGCATCTGGCATGGCGGCTACGCGGGTCCGGCATTGGTTCGACCTTCACGCCACAGGTGGCAGTGCTGCTGATCGGCGTGAACAATCTCGCCGTAAACACACCGGACGACATCACCCAAGGCACGGCGGCGGTAGTCGATTTCCTGCAGCAGGCCAGTCCGCACACCAGTGTCCTGCTGCTGGGGCTCCTGCCCACCGGCGAGAAGCCCGACCATCCCAATCGCGCCCTGGTCACCGAGGTCAATGCCCGCTACGCCGATGTGGCGCGCACGCGCAAAATCGCCTACTTCGACCTCGGCCCGCAGCTGCTGGCGGCCGATGGCCGGCTCGCTCCTGAAATCGCATTCGACGCGCTGCACCTCACCGCCGCCGGTTATGCCATCTATGCCAAAGCGCTGCTGCCAGAGATCAACAAGCTGCTGAAAAAGTGATGCGGAGCCGGCGCCAAGTTCTCAATAGAGTGAAGGCGGTCGGCCGCGGACACGGGTGAAAGCTCGTGAAAAAGTACCCTGATCGCGGAACCCGCAACGGCGGGCGACTTCCGCCACCGTCAGGCCTTGCTCCAAGAGCGCCGCCGCCACGGCGCAGCGACGCTGTTCAAGGGCTTGCCGCGGGGTGCAGCCGAAATGGGCACGGAATACCTGCCACGCCCGACTGGTCTGCAGACCGCTGGCGGCCGCGACATCGATCGCCGTTATCGGCGTCAAGCCATGGCTGCGGATGCGATCCCGCATCAGGCGCGCTGCTTCCGGCAGCTCTTGCACCTCCTTCCATGGCACTTCGAGAAGCAGCGTCAGCAATTCGGCAAAAGCCGCTCGGTCGGCGTTCAGCATACGGTTGACCAGCCGCTCGGCGGGCTGTCGCGGCATGACCCCGTCAAGTGTGGCGTCGGTGCTGCGCAGCTCGATGTCGCAGCCGACATAATCAAAACCCAATTCGAGCGAAATGGACTGGTGACGCAAACGCTCATGGCGATGCGCCGCCCCGGGCGCCACCACCGCGGCGTCCCCCGCCGCCAGGTCGACGGCCGGGCCGCCAGGCACCGCCAGGCGCACTACGCCCTTCAAGGCGATCACCACCGTCGGCACCGGATGCAGGCCGTGGTCGTAGGCAAGCGCACCCGTGGCGGCGATCTTCCGCAGTCTACCCGGGGCTTGGGCGACAGCCGCTAAAGCCGACCACATGGCTAACAGATCGGCAATCGCTCGCATACCGCAATTCTTACGATTTTTAGCGTAGGAAACAACCTGTATCAGCGACAAAAAGTCTCCGCTTGCCAACCCGGCGCGCATACTGCGCGTATGGACATCGACATCAGCTCCAATCCCCACGAACTTGGGCGCCGGGCGGCACAGCGCGCCGGCCATCTCCTGCACCTGGCCCTCGCCGGCGGACGGCGGGCTACGTTCGTCGTCGCTACCGGCACCAGCCAATATGCCACCCTGGATGCACTGGTCGCCATGCCGGGCATCGCCTGGGAGCGCGTCGACGCTTTTCATCTCGACGAGTACGTGGGCATTCCATCCACCCACCCGGCCAGTTTCCGGGGGTATCTGCAACAGCGCTTCGTCGATCGTCTCCCCGCCCTGGGATCATTCCATGCCATTGGCGGCGAGGCGGCCGATGCCCAAGCCGAATGCCTGCGCCTCACCCGCTTGTTGCATGGCCGGGTGGTTGATGTCGGCCTGATCGGCATTGGTGAAAATGGCCATCTGGCTTTCAACGATCCGCCGGCTGATTTTTCGACCACCGACACCTACCAGGTGGTGCCGCTCGACGAGGCCTGTCGTCGGCAACAGGTCGGCGAAGGTTGGTTCCCCTCGCTGGCGAGCGTGCCGCGTACCGCCATCAGCATGACCGTGCCGGCGATCATGGCCTTCACCAGCATCATCTGTTCGGTGCCGGATGGGCGCAAAGCCGCGGCGGTGCAGGCGACGGTGGAAGGGCCTTTGTCACCGCACTGCCCGGGCTCGGTATTGCGCGAGCACCGTGACTGTACGCTCTACCTCGATCAAGCCTCCGCCGGATCGCTGGCAGGTAAGGGGTCATCATGCGTGGCCTGATGATCGATTGCAGCCGGCTGACCGAACAGCACGGCTATTACAGCACCCTGCTGACGCAGATCGCCGAGTGGGGATACGACACCCTGGTCCTGCACTTTTGCGACGATCACGGCTTTGCCGTGGTGCTGCCGGGATTCGAGGAACTCGCATCACCGCATGCCCTGGCGACGGCTGAGGTGCACGCCCTGATCGCGCTCGGCAAGCAGCACGGGGTGCGCGTGATCCCCGAAATCGAATGTTTCGGGCATAGCCGCTGGCTGGCGGACCATCCCCATTGGGGAGTCTGCTTCGCCGGTGACCGCAGCGATGCCGATTTGCGATTCAATGCCGTCGACCCGTCGCATCCGCGCACCGAAGAGCTGATGTACCAGCTGATCGGGGCGGTATCGCAGGTCTTCACCGATGAAGTCATCCATATCGGCTGCGACGAAGTCGACCTCGGTGATTTCTGCCGTCAGCGCCAGCTCGGTGATCCCCTGGACGTGTGGGCCGCCTGGGTGAACAAGCTGATCGGCATGGTCCATGCACGTGGCCGGCGGGCGATGCTGTGGGCCGATCATCTGGAAAAGGAGGAACGCATCGCGATGCAGATCGACAAGCGGGCGATCGTCGTCGCTTGGCATTACGGCCCCACCGATGACGAGAGCGATAGCGGCATGCGCAAGCTGCTGGCGGCCGGATTCACCGACCTCGTTGCAGCGCCTGCGATCCAATGCTGGACCTCGCGCATCCACTCCCACGACCGCAATCTGGCCAATGTCGCGGTGATGGAAAACCACGCCCGTGCCCTCGGCGCCGTCGGCACGCTCGACACGGTGTGGTGTCCGTTCCGCTACCTGCAGGGTGCCTTATGGCACGGCATCGCCACGGCGAGCCATATCCATCGCAGCGGTTCACTGCCGCTTGATGATGGAGCGATCGTCGCCGATCTGCTGTTTGGCGGCAGCAATGAGGCCACCAGGCGCCTGTGTCGTGACCTGCCGCATCTGGAATGCCACAACGGCCTGTTCCTCCATCTGTACCACCAGACCACCCCCGGTTCGGGGGTGATCGCCGATGCCATTGACGCGGTGCGTATCGGCCAGGATCTGCTGCCGTTGCTCGATGACGCGCAGGTTTCCCGGCATCAGGATCGTTTGGATGCGATGCGGCTGGCGGCCCGTTGCGCGGTGCACCTGAGCCGGCGCCTGCTGCTGCCCGGGCTTGCCAAGGAGACGGTTTTCCGCGGTGAACACGAGGCGCTGATCCGTGACCTGCAGGCCGAATGGGACCATACGCGTTTCGCCGACGACCCGGCGCGCCACACCGCGCGCTGGAGCGCCAATTGGGGGCCGCAATACGTGCTGCCGCTGTTGCTGAAGCTGCGCGCGTGAGCGGGTGGATCGATTTGCAGGTGAATGGCTGGGGAGGCACCGACTTCGCCGATCCGCTCCTTTCACCGACCGCCGCCGCTCGCGCCTGTGCGGCTATCCACGCCAGCGGCACGCATGGTTTTCTGGCCACCATCATCACCAGCCCGCTGGCGGTCTATGAGCGCAACCTGCGGCTCCTCGCCGCCGTGGACGACCCGACTTGTCTGGGCATCCACCTCGAAGGGCCGTTCTTTTCCCCGCTTGGCGGCGCGCTCGGCGTGCACCGTCCCGAGCTCTGCCTTGAAGCCGATCCCGGACGGTTGCGCCATTGGCAGGAAATCGCCGCCGGACGGATCCGCATGCTCACCATCGGTGCCGATATCCCCGGCGCCGCGGAGTTGACCCGGGCCGCGTGCGGATTGGGAATCAGCGTTTCATTGGGTCATCATCAAGCCACTGCGCGCCATCTGAGCGACTGCGCCGATGCCGGAGCCACGGCGCTGACGCACCTCGGCAATGGCATCCCCTTGCAGGTTCACCGGCATGAGAATCCGCTGTGGGCAGGTCTGGCGGAGTCGCGCTTGGCGGTGATGGTGATCGCCGATGGGCACCATCTGCCGGCGCCGGTGTTGCGCGTCATGGCCATGGCGTCCGGCTCCAGGCTGGTGCTGGTCTCGGACGCGGCCCCCATTGCCGGCTCCCCGCCTGGGCGCTATTCCGCTTTCGGACGCGAGGTGGAGCTTTCGGCCTCTGGTCGGCTTGAAGATCTTGCCAGCGGCGGTTTCGCCGGTTCCGCCGCCAGCCTGACGCAATGCGTCGACCTAGCCCGGAGACTGGGCCTCGGCGATGTCGAGGCGGCGGCACGTTCACGACCGCTGGCGTTGATCCATTTGGCCTAGACAGTCGGCCGAGGTGCGGCAGCAGATCATTGGCGCACCAGGCACCGCGACTATTCGCATCGGCTCACTCTTTAGCACGGTAACACGCCAGCGAGCACGACCGTACGGTTGGCGTATATCGTGGCGAAGATTATGCCTGCGGTATCCACCACGCGAGGTCTGCCCGGGCCAGCGTGAGCCGTTGTCCATCGCGGCCGTCGATGATTTCAACGTGATCATCGTTGACCACATCCAACCGCTCAACCTCCAGACAGATCCCATTCTGCAACCACAGCAAACCCATGCGACGCGTGCGCACGGCCTGAGCGAGAGTGGCCATGCGGCATTCCTCACCCTGCGGATCGGTAACATCAATCGACAGATCGATCCGCCGCTGTGCCGTGGTGGGGTCGGTAAACCATTTCCCGAATCCGATCAAACAATAATCAGGCCCACCCCAGCGGCTGAGGGCCACCCGACCCAACCCGCCGTCGAGCGTGCGTACGTCGATAACCGATGAATGCTGCTGGGCCGTCGCGAGTTCCCGAAAGCTGGGTGATGGAGTCGTGTGGAGACCGATGATCCACGTAGCATCCGTCCCGGATATGCATGCCTGCCACCAGCCGCTCCTGGCGATCACGGGTCGCCCATTGAGGCGCACACATGCGTGTACGGGAATGCGTGAGGCATGCACGACGGGCGGCAGAAAAGTGGATACCTTCACCATTGAGAGCGGCTCTCGGGACAACGAGGGAATGGATAAGTCATTCGCACATGCTAGAGCGGAATTGACACGAGCCATCGAGTTTTATCGGGCAGATGCAGCATGAACCAATGCTCGCATACGGTTATATGAAGCTTACTCAGCCAGGGCTGAGTATCCACCCGCCCTAGCATTCGGCCTGCTGACATCATCTCAGTATAAACGCATGAAGCTTGCCAAGGCGCTTTCGGTTCCTTCACTATGGATGGTTTTTAAACGGTACGTAGCCAGGTGTGGCGGTTGGCACGGAGTAGGCTGTCAAAATCACATGCGTCGTGAAAAAAAATTACCGATGCGCGGCTGGTCCGCGTTGAGTCTGATGGCTATGATCGGTATGGTGGCGACTGCCGCCGAACAGCCGGCGCAGGTGGTAGTCGCCGTCGAGACACGCTGGACGGCACCTGTGACATTTACCGCTGATCCGGGGACAGATCGCGTGGCGACATATGAGCAGATGGCGGAAGCCCGAGTCTTCTATCGTCCGCATCGGGCCGTACGCATTGGCGTCGGCGTGGGCATTGAACGGGGGACCTATATGCAGGACCTCGGCGCTGATGGTCAAGCCACTGATACTCCAGCGGATACCCTACCCGATCACGTACGCGCCGCTTGGTTGCGGCTGCCGGCGGCGCTCATGTTTAGTCCCCATTGGGGCTTCACGTCCCTGACCTCGGTGGGCACGGCCACCGCCGACGGGGTGGCGCCGGCGCATGATCGTCACTGGACCATCGAAGCCGGACCGGTGTGGGTCCGCAACGATGACCTGCTGATTTGCCTGCTTGTACAATGCAGCACGCGTATTGGACGCGGGCCAAGCATCTTTCCCTTTCCCTCGGTCGATTGGCAGATTGCTCCCGCATGGCACCTGACGGTGGTTGATGAAATCGATGGTATCAGCCGCATCACCTGGCGGACAGCGTCGACGTTCAGCCTTGGCTTGCGCGCCGATGTACGCTTTCGCGAATACCGCGTCGCTGATGAGCAGAGCCAGGCTTTGGCTGACGATCAGCTGGCCGCTGGTTGCGAAGCCACCTGGTATTCAACTGCTGACGACCAGGCGCAGCTGACCGCATTCAGCGGCGCATCGTTGATCCGCCGCTTGACCCATGTGGTCGAAGGTGACGAGGTGCGTCGAGAAGAAGCCGGCGCCGCTTTTCAGTGCGGGCTGCGCCTCCGCTGCAAATTCTGAGGCGCTAGCAGGGGGGGTTAGCGACGCTCAGCTGGAGGCATAAAACGGCGCAATAGCACGTGGGTTGGCCACCAGGCGATGCCAACAAGGGCTATACACAATAGGCTGAACCACATCCATCCGGGCATCCACGTTTGCACGGCAGAGTCGGTAAAACCGAACACCAGGTTGATATTAACCGGCAGTTCGGGATGGCCTACCGGCGCTGGTGGAGCTGGCATCAATAGGCGATTGATCAGCAGGATCAGCAGTCCAGCCGGTAGCCAACAGATGAAGGCCCGCCGGTCATAGCCGATGCGGTGCAGAATGAGCAGCAGCAAAAGCGGTAACCACAGGTGAAAGAGCGACAGCGCCCGCAATCCCCGCGAGGCTTCGGCATTAAACATGTAATCGGTCATGCCTATCAATGGCCAACCGCAACAATGGACGATGAAATCAACGATCCACAGTGCCTGCGGAACGAGGATCGCTACCGCTGCAATACTTGCCGGCAGAGCCCGCCCCGTCCACATGGTGATGGCGGTCAAAAGCAGGGCGAGGTCGCAGAAATAGCAAAAATTCGTCGGCCCGTAACTGACCAGATAGATGGGGACCAAGGTGAGGACGAACAACGAATACGACCACACCCACCAGCGAGGAATTAACGATCGATGGGTCGGTGCTTCGCGTGTCAGGATACGAAATATAGTGGTGTTCATGTGCTTCAAAAATTTAGATTACGGAATGCTGCTTAAGATGCTGCGCGGCTTAGGCCAAGCGACAAGCCAAGAAAAAAAACTCAGGCGCTTATTTTTCCTCATTTTTACTGCGTAATAAGATGCATATTGCAGTGACTTGCTTATTTTATCATGCAAAATGCATGATTCAGTGAGCAATCTGGTAGAGAGGAGCGGGCGTGAAAATTAACTACTCCATGCAGTAGAAGTTAAAATTCACGTCGAGCTGCGCCTCATGTGACGGCCCTGGCACAAGACATGCAAATGCCCGGAATGTCTGCCGATGGATTACATTTTGAGAGTGCCCATCTTGGCTGAATACTACTCGCTCGCCTCTCCCCTCAGAACATGCGCCCGTCAGAACATGCGCCCGTCAGAACATGCGGAATCATTGGGGTGTGCTCTTGAAGATGCGCAAAAGCCACCACAAAGCCGGTAGAACCAAAGCCAAGCCGATGGGGATGGTCCATGCCAAAAAGAGCAGCGTGTCGTGATTGGCGGCTACCTGGAGCAGGGTGAGGTGCGGATAAACGAAATAAGGGTAGTGGGCAAGCGCACATGCTGCGATCACGAACCCGGCAAAGATGATCGCCGAAACTTGCGCCAGGCGATATCGGCGATGAATCAGCGCTACTCCGGTAGTGAGTGCCGCCAGGCCGGCGACGATGGTGAGGGCTAAGTGACGATGGGATAAACCGTCAGCAAGGTGTGGCGCATAAAAAGGCAGGATGCCCACCGCGCCGAGACCGATGAGGCCGAGGACGCTCAGCGACCAGCAGGCGCGCTGGCGAAAATCCTCGCGCACTTCACCGGTGGTTTCATTGGCCAGGTAGACTGCCGCCAGGAAAGCGCACATGACGACGGCGAGGATGCCCATCAGCAGCGGCACCGGCGCTAACCACGCCGCGGAGGCGTTGGCCGCCGTGCCGTCATGGATGTCGATACTGCCATCGGCAACCACTCCCAGGGCCATACCCAGCAGCAGGGGTGTCAGCAGGCTCATGGCGCCAAACAGACGGCTCCACCATTTTCCGGCATGGGCATAAAAGCTGAAGCCCGAGCCGCGCAAAATGATCCCCAGCAGCACCACATGCCCGGGAATAAACCACAGATGGGCGAGGGCTGCAAAGCCGTGTGGGAAAGCGCTGAAGACCATGACGATAATAAATATCAGCCACACATGGTTGGCCTCCCAGACCGGGCCCATAGCACGGACGATGGCGGCTCGTTGTGGTGCGGCGCGTGGGCCGTAGGCGAACAGATCCCACATGCCGCCGCCGAAATCGGCGCCTCCCGAAACGGTATAGGCAACGAGCGCCAAGGCGATCCACGCGGCTATAATATCAACGAGCATGATGCTCAGCTGACGCCACTTGAGGATCAGAGGGACGACCCAGGCGGACGAGCGCGCGGCAGAGAACGCTGGTGAGGATGAGGTACAACAGCAGGGTCGCCGCGCATGTCCAGGTTGACCCTGTCGCTGTCGTGGCGGCTTCACTGGTGCGCATCAGGCCCTGGACAATCCACGGCTGGCGTCCGACCTCGGTCACCACCCAGCCGGCTTCTAAGGCCACAAAGCCAAAGGGCGAGACCATCAGCGCGGTGATGATGATCCAGCGTGACCATCGTTGGCGATACTGGGCCAGCCAGAATGCCAATGTAGTGCCGAGCATCAGGAGACCCCCGAAGATCATCACCTGGAAGGCAACATGACAGAGGACGACATTCGGCCATTGATCGCGCGGAAACTGATCCAGGCCGACCACCACCGCTTGGGGATCATTATAGCTCAGGACACTCAGGAGCGCGGGCAGGGCCAGGGCACCATCCACCTGGCCGGTACGTGTGTTGGGCAGTCCACCGATGATGAGCGGAGCTTGCGCCTCGGTAGTAAAGTGCGCCTCCATGGCTGCGAATTTAACCGGTTGGGCGTGCATGGCCCGGTGGGCGCAGATATCGCCGACGATGGGTTGGATAAGGGCTGCAATACCGCCCACGGCCAGGGCGATGCGCAGTGCCGAGCGGACATACGCATCACGTCGGCCGTGCAGCCAACGCCAAGCATAGACGCCAGCGACGGCAAAACCGGTGGCCGCATAACAGGCGACGGTCGAATGCAGGGCGAGCACTGGCCAGGACGGGTTGCTAAAAAGAGCACCGGGGCTGGCCACCAAGGTGCCGTCAGCTTCGACCTGCGTCGCATACGGATTCTGCATCCACGCGTTGGCCGCCAGCACCAAGACTCCAGAAATCATGCCGCTGATGGCGACCACCACGCCAGTGGCCCAATGCGTCCATGCCGACAACAGATTCCAACCATAGAGATAGAGACCAAGAAAGATGGCTTCGATAAAAAATGCCACTGCTTCGCAGGTGAATGCCGGACCGATGGTGCTGCCGGCGCGGGCCATGAAGGCCGGCCACAGTAAGCCCAGTTCAACTGCCAAAGCCGTCCCCGACAGCGCGCCGATTACAAAAATGAAGCCAGCAGCGGCACTCCATGTTTTGGCCAGGCTTCGGTAGTGTTCCTGTCCGCGACGAAGGTACAACCACTCACTCAGCGCCATGAGCACCGGCAAGCCGATGCCAAAGCCTGCGAATACCATATGGAATCCCAGCGATAGGGCCATCTGCAGGCGGGCAGCGAGAATGTCATCCATGGGCGGCTCATTCCAAGGTGTGACTCGCATGAGCTGTCGGCATGCCAATGCATCCCACGCTTAGGATTACCGTTTGAGCACCTCTTCGCTTATCTGGCAACCCTGAATCCACAAATTCCTGCGTTTTGAAAAGCGTGTTTTGTACGCCACCTGAAAAGGGGCAGTAATGACCACAATATATGGCACAGGTAGGGCAAGTGAATTATCTGGAGCACGCTCATGATTATCAGCAATGCATGCGAGCATTTGGTTGAGGCCCTGCAGGGAGTCGTAGTCGTTATCCTTACCGTGAATGGAGCGGATGGCCACCCTCGCAGTCGGCCGCTGGTGCTCCAAGAAGTTGATCAAGATGGCTCATTGTGGTTCTTCGTCGGGCGCAGTTCGCTCTTGGCACTGGATATCCGCCATCATCCGCAAGTAGCTATCGCCACCGCCGATCACCAGGCGATGGCTTATGTAGCGGTTGCCGGCGTTGCCCATCCGTGCGAGGATCGGCTGCGGGCCATCCAGTTATGGAAAGACGAATATTTGACTTGGTTTCCACTCGGCGCCGCTGATCCGGATTTGCTGCTACTGCGCGTTGAAAGCCTTACCGTTGAATGCTGGAATGGCATGGCTCATCATCATTTCGCTCTGCCGCATCGCAGCGCGCGTTGCTGGTTCTCGGCTGCTGACGTGTGAGCCGTTGATGATCGGTTTCGCGTTCTGCACGTAAGATCAGTGGCTTATCGATAAAATTGCAGGAAGTCGATGCTTGTGGCAAAGTGCTTGTTTGGCACAGCGCAAGCTCTCAGCAGTTTGACCAACTTTTGGTCCCACCCCTGGATGCCCATCATGAAACCATGTTCCTTTTCGCTCAAGACACCGCTCGTCCTTTTGGCATTGGTCACGGCTCTCGCAGTAACCGGCGCTGGCGTCTCGAATGTCGCAGCTGCTGAGGATGACCTGCGTATCGTCCCCCAGATTGCCGCCGGTACCTCTGGCTTTGAGCCGGGTGTTGCCCTCGAATGGCGGTCAGCGGATTTATTTCCGGTAGTTGTGCGTCCTGAAGCGCTCATCAGTGAAGATGGTCGGCCAGGCGGGGGTGCGGCGGTATTGTGGGATATTTCATCGATGATCGACTTCCGCGAACATCAAGCTTTGGCGATCGGGCCACGCGCGGTTTATCACAACTCCGATAAAAGTGGCTGGGAGATAGATGCTCTGGCAACGTGGACTTTGGAGCTGTCAGCAAGACACCGCAAATGGGAACATGCGCTTGGGGTGCTTGGCGCCATCGGGGTGCTCCATAATAAAGAACATGACGAGAATGACGTTGGCGCTACCGGGGGTGTCTTCTATTCCTACCGCTTCTGAAGCTTTACGCATCAGTTGCTTACAACCCAAGTTTTCGACGTTTCCGCCATAGGGTAGAGGGCTCGATCCCGAGTATACGGGAGGCTTCTTCAAATGTGTCTGATTTTGCCAGCACCTGACGGATGTGTTCATTTTCGATATCGGCCAGGGAGTGTTCGCCGCCAATTCGCGGGCCGCCATTGATATGGCCCCTAACTCGCACGCTGAATGCGTCGGGTTCAATGGTGCGTGACGGCCACAACACCGTCACCCGCTGCAATTCATTACGTAGCTCGCGGATATTCCCCGGCCACGCATAGGCCATGATCATTTGCTGGGCGGCGGCGGAGAGTTCCATCGGTGGTCGGTTGGCGGCGTGACAGAAAATAGCCAGAAAGTGACGGGCCAGTTCTAACATGTCATCGGGTCGATCGCGCAGGGCCGGTAAGGTGATTTCAACCACATTCAAACGGTAGAGTAGGTCTTCACGAAAGCGGCCTTCTTGCACCTGGGTCTCTAGATTTCGATTGGTAGCAGCGACAATACGCACATCAGCCAACCGGGTATGCTGATCACCCACACGTTCGTATTTTTTCTCTTGCAGGAAACGCAGCAGCTTGGCTTGAATGGTTGGCGATAGATCGCCAAGTTCGTCAAGAAACAGTGTGCCCCCATCAGCGACTTCAACTTTTCCTTCCTGATCGCGGATGGCGCCGGTGAAGGATCCCTTCACATGCCCGAACAGCTCGCTGGATAATAACTCATCTGTCAGGGTCGGGCAGTTGACGGTGACGAACGGTTCTTTGGCGCGATCGCTTTGGCGGTGGAGGGCCTCGGCGAGGGCGCCTTTGCCTGTGCCGCTTTCCCCGCGCAGCAACACCGGCACATCTGAATTGGCCGCGCGTTGGACGATGGCCAAGGCCACTTGCATGGCCGGGGTGCGCGACGAAAGGATTAAAGATTCACCCCGCGTGCCGCTGCCGCGTTCGTAAGCGCTCATGCTGGCGGCCATGCGCCGTTCTTCGGCGACACGCTCGACCAGCGTGCGTAAGCGTTGCGGGTCAATCGGTTTTTGGATGTATTCGCAGGCGCCGGCTTTGACCGCATGCACCGCTGAATCGATCGAGCCGAAAGCAGTGAGGACGATGACCTGTAGATTGGGATTGGCAGCTAGCAAAGCCGGCACCAAGTTGACGCCATTGTCCGCACCGAGCATAAGATCAATGAAGGCGAGATCATAAGGTTCGCCATGTACACGTCCCAGGGCGCCATCCTGATTTTCGGCGGTATCGACACGACAGCCAAGTAAGCGCAGCGCTGAACTTAAGTTTTCGCGATCAGCGCGTTCGTCATCGACGACCAGCACACGCTGGGGGTGGACAACTGAGTTAATGGCGGCGATAGGTTCCATGGAAATCCTTCGTGAAAAAGGTGGTTTTTAATTGAGTGCAAAGCGTCAGCTCTGACATGTTTTTCGTGCGCTATTCAGGTTTCAATAAACACCACTATCACCGAAAAAAACAGCTTTTGCAGCGACCTGAATTAATCAGCATCGAGCCACGCCTACAGTCGGTCGGCAGTCGGCAGGCGGCGCATATGGCACATCATGATCAGAAAAAGCCTGCAGTCGTAATGAAGACCAGCATGCGTCGACCTACCGCAGGCACATCTCGTGCCGAACAGTCGATGAGCAATCTATGCAATGAGCATGACATGATGATTGATTCAGCGTAAAGATAATTTCGCCGCAACATCAAGTAACAACGACCAGTCAACCGGTGTCGATTAATTGTTCAATCGCTCGGGTATGTGCATTTCTTTGCAAATGAATTTAGCAGCTGCATTGGAATGAAGTTATAATAAATATACAACTGGCTTTTCACAACCTGCACCAGTCGGTTAAACTATTACGGCGCTGCCGATTCCATTTACGTCTCATTTCCCTGGTGATCACCATTTCGTCAGGGACCCATGCCACCTGCTACCTTTGCTTAGGACGCGTGCTTCAGGTCCGACATGCGTTGGTGGGTCAGTTCCTGGGCCGGCAAAAAATGCTGCTGCACCAGCTGACGCGAATCAGGATCCAGCTGATTGAGGGCATCCCGGTAATCGGTGAGGCCTATGTCTTCACCCTGTTCAAGAGCGGCAATGACCAGCGTATCGCTTACCATGGCAGCGGTCTGCTCCACCATTTTGGTGAAGTTGACCCACAGCCCACCCGCCATGCTCGGCTTGCCGCCAAGCCGCGTAATGTGATCAGCGAGGGCCTCAACTCGCTTGGCATGCGACGCCTGATTGGCATCGAGCTCAGTGGCATAGATATCGACGAGATGCGTCATGGCTTTGCTATAGGTAGCCACCGCCGCACGCTCCCCTTGCAAAAGGCTGTACATAACTCTGATGACTTTTTCCCGGGCGGGGGATGTCGAAGGTGGCGTCATAATGGAAAATCTCACCGGATAGAGAAGTTAAGTTCATGCATGGACTACGGATACCGGTGAGGCTTCGCCATCGTCGGTCATGCGTGCACACTTAACCAGGCAGTGGAAACCCATAACTGCGCCGGCGATCGCTGCACCCAGACCGGCAAGCATGATGAAGAAGCCGATGATCGCCGCCTGGGCCGTACGCCGTTTGACCATCTTGGCGACCTCGAGTGCCGTTTGTTTGGCTTCAGCCATGGTGCTTTGGTAATGCTGTAAGCTGTCATTCCACGTGCGCTGCCATTGATCTGTGGTTAGGCGAGCGGCCTCAGGGGTGATGCCTAGCTGGCTGGCCAACAGCCTGGTCATTTCATCATGATCAACGTCGCTGAGCGGTTGCGGATTGGTGCTGAAATTCTGTCCCAGCAACTGCATAAGACGTGAGCGTTCGCTATAGCGGTGCTCATTGGCCGGTTGGTTAGGCTGGTTGATGCCCTGATTCTCAAATTTGCTCATGCCGTCTTCCAGTTGCTGGCGGACGCTGTCCCACGACGGTGCGGCGATCTGCGCGACAGCCGGGATTGCCGCCCCCACGCCCTTGGCGGCGCCTGAAATGCCTTGTCCCAGCAGTGACAAGGCACCGTTGGTGAGCAGCCCAAGCGAGACGGTGGTGAGCCAAAAGGTGAGTAAAGATGCCAGACCCCACACCAGAGTGCCATGGAGGGCGGCTTCCATGTTCGTGCCATGCCGCTTCATGCGACCAGTGACCCAACCGCCCACGAAGATCGCGAGCAAAGCGCACACGAGCCAGGCAATGGCCGTGCCGGCAGCAATCCCTGCACCTGAAGACGAGCTATCGGTGGGGTCGTACAGGGACAATCCCAATGGCCCTCGGTTAACCTTTCCGCTTCACGGCCGGTGCTTTGCTGACGCGTGTATGTGACCTTCCTGGTCGTTTTCTTCGAGCGGTTTGACTCAG
>JAYVTR010000219.1:0-4716 GCA_043788625.1 Planctomycetota bacterium | reverse complement strand
GCCCTGGCTGAGCATGTTCCTGAGGCCTACGCCTTGGTCCGGGCGAGGGTAAGTCGCGACGGAGGGCTGATCCGCGATGCTGAAATAGCCGAACTCGGCTGCGATCATGCTGCCGTGGGTGGTTTTCTGTGCAGTCATTGGTCATTGCCGATCGAATTCCGCACCGCCATCACTGGTCATCACGACCTGGATCGTGCCGATGGTCCATATCAGGCCTGGGCTGCCTGTTTACACCTGGCCGACATCCTGGCCAGGGCGCTTTTGGTAGGAAATGGTGGGGATCACGCCATGCCACGACTCGATCCGCGCGCATTGCGCATCTTAGCTCTGGGTGTCGATGAGTTACCGGTGTGTTTTAGTGCCGCCGAAGATGAATTGGCCAACGCCGAAGTATTTTTCGGTATGATCCATAGCTAAATCGCTTCTAAAAAAGCAACTTTAGAGCTTCATGGGCATGTCGTTCTCCAAGTGCGCCACGGCCAAGCAATAGTTGTAACCTAGGTTTTTCAATTATGATTCAAGTTGCCTCCTGAATTTGCAACATGGAGGAAAATTGTAAGCAACACCCTTTGACTTCGTGGTTTTATCATCATGATCCTGAGCCTCAGCCGGAACAACCGGCCTCGGATGCTTAGAACAGCTCATCTTTGAGCCCAAACCGCGTCCGTGACAGACAATCAGGAGTCAAACATGGTTGAGAAGATCCTTACTGGCGGCGAAATGGTCATGCGTTGCCTCGAACGCGAAGGCGTGGAGGTCATTTATGGCTACTCCGGCGGTGCCGCGATGCCGATCTTCGATGCTTTGGTCGACTCTAAGATCAAATTTGTCTTAGTGCGTCATGAACAGGGCGCCACGCATATGGCTGATGGCTATGCGCGCGCTTCCGGCAAGCCGGGAGTGTGCTTAGTTACCTCCGGCCCTGGCGCCACCAACTGCGTCACCGGGCTGTTAACGGCGCTGATGGACTCGGTGCCGATGATCGTCCTCACCGGCCAGACCATCACCTCGATGCTCGGCAAGGACGCCTTCCAGGAAGCCGACGTCACCGGCATCACCTATCCGGTGGTCAAGCACAGCTACCTCGTCAAGGATGCGGCGGATATTCCACGCGTCATAAAAGAGGCTTTTTACATCGCCACCACTGGCCGTCCGGGCCCGGTTCTGATCGACTTGCCGAAGGACATCACCCAGGGGCCGTGCACTGCCGCCATGGTCGACAGCATCAACCTGCCCGGCTATGTCATTCCTGGCCGGGCAGCTCCTGATTTGCTGAAAAAAGCAGCTGCGTTGCTGGCCAAGGCCAAGCGTCCGGTGCTCTACGTCGGTCAGGGTGCAGTCATCAGCAATGCCGGCAAGGCCATCATGCAGCTGGCTGAGAAAATGGGCGCGCCGATCGTTAATACGCTGCTTGGCAAGGGCGCGGTTTCCGAAGACCTGCCTACGCACATGGGCATGCTCGGCATGCACGGCACGGCGTACGCCAACAAAACCGTCGCCTATTGCGATGCGATCATGGCCATCGGCGCCCGTTGGGACGACCGCATCACCGGCAAGCTCAGCGAATTCTGCAAGGACGCGATCAAGATCCACATCGACATCGACGTTGCTGAGTTCGGCAAGATCATCCGCCCGGATGTCAGCCTGGCAGGTGACGCCCGCCTGGTGATTGAAGACCTTCTGCCCCTGGTCAGCAAGTGCGACAGCGCCGATTGGCTCAAGGAATGTGCCGGCTGGCGCAAGCAGTACCCGCTGAAGTACGCCAAAAAGGGCGGTTTACGCGCTCAATACGTGCTCGACCGCCTGGACAAGCTCGGTGGCCGTGACTGCATCATTACCACCGACGTCGGCCAGCATCAGATGTGGGCGGCGCAGTTCTGCCTGACCACCAAGAATCGCCATTGGCTGTCGTCCGGCGGCGCTGGCACCATGGGTTTCGGCTTTCCAGCCGCAATCGGTGCGGCCATGGCCACCGGCAAGTCGACGTGGTGCATTGTCGGTGACGGCGGCTTCCAGATGACGCTATGCGAATTGGCCACTGCTGCATTGCAAAAAGTCCCGGTGAAGATCCTCATCATCAACAACAGCTACCTGGGCATGATCCGCCAATGGCAGGAACTGTTCTTCGACAATCGCAGCTCAGGTGCGGACCTCGAAGGCAATCCGGACTTCATCAAGCTCGGCGAAGCCTATGGCATTCCGGGCAAGCGCGTGAAGCGCGCCGGCGACATGGACAAGGCCATCAAGTGGGCCATGGCCTACAATAAGGGGCCATGCATTGTCGAAGCCGAAGTCGTCAAGGAAGACAACGTCTTCCCGATGATCCCTCCCGGTGCGCCTTTGACCGGCATGATCATCGAGAAGCCGAAAATGAAGATGGAGAAGCCAACCGGCTCTACCTGACAGGCTGCGGAAGACGCAGCCTGTCAGGCCGCGTCAGGATTTCGCGGGACGCACGAGCGTCCATTTTCCGCGAAATCCTGAGGCTTAGACTTTTTAGTCGGGGGTCATGCGACCCCCAAACCCTCGCAGCTCGCAGAATTCCGTAGCCTGCTCATGTTGATAGCTTATCCCACCCTTTTTCATCTGACAACCACATGCCACTTGCCCCTGCTCTCCACACCATTTCACTCCTCGTGCGCAACAAGCCAGGCGTGCTCTGCCGCGTCTCGCTGGTCTTCGCACGTCGCGCTTACAACATCGAATCGCTGGTGGTCTCACCAGCCCTGTCAGTCCCTGAATACGGCGGTCAGCCAGGCGAATTCTCGCGCATGACCATCACCTGCTCGGGTGATCCAGAAAACCTCGAGCAGATCGTCAAGCAGCTGGAAAAGCTGATCGATGTCGTCCATGCCCTCGACCACACCGGTCAAAGCGTGATCGAAAGCGAGCTCGCCCTGGTTAAGCTCAAGGCGAGCTTGAAAGAGCGCACCGAGATCCTCCAGATCGCCGAGCACTACAAGGCCAAGATCGTCGACTACGGCGCCGAATCGCTGATCATCCGCGTCGAAGGTGAAAGCGACAAGCTCGATGCCTTCATCGGCTTGCTCAAGCCGTTCACCATCGTCGAACTGGTTCGCTCTGGAAAAATCCTCATGGCCCGTGGCATGGAAACGACCTAAATCGGCTTGCCGATTTAGGTCTCTTGAGGATTTCGCATGGCGCTGCGCGCCATTTTATGCGAAATCCTCAAGTTCGAGCTTTTTTAATCGGGGGCTTGCAGCCCCCAAACCCCCGCTCACGTGCGAATTTCCGTAGTCGGTATCCCACTCCGGGATCAAGGCTTGCCATCGAAGCCCTGTTGTTAGCATCCGCCTCCCCACTTGTCCCCACTTGAAGGACGATCACTGCATGATCCGCGTCGAAGCCCGTAATGGCGAGCCCTTAGAAAAGACCCTCCGCCGCTTCAAGAAGCGCTGCGAAAAAGAAGGTCTCACCAAAGACATCAAGAAGAACATGTTCTACGATAAGCCGAGCGAGAAGAAGCGCCGCGAATATCGTAAGCTTGAGAAGCGCATCCAAGGCGAACGCGCCGAGGCCGAGCGCGCGCTCAAAGCTCGTCACTGATTTCTGCCCAGTGCGCGTTCTAGGCAAGTACTAGACGTACACCGTATAAAACATTTACGACAATGAAACCGACGTACCTCACGGTGCGTCGGCTTCATCTTTAACGACCCTGAACCACGTTCCTAGGCTGGCGGAGCACACGTTCCTACATCGCGCAATTCATACGGCACGCCGATGGAGGCCAACTCGCAGGCCGGCTCGGTCATACGTGCAATCAGCTGTGCCACCCCAATGCGGCCGACCTGACGAAATGGTAGCGCCATGCGCGTTGGGCCGTGACTGGCGTGCACATCCACCACCACGGAATCGATGGTGATCAAGGATAGAGCCTGCGGCACGGCGATACCCAGCTCTGCAGCTACCTGCATCAAAGTCAGGGCATCCCCTGAAGAGCCGCAGACGACAGCGGTCGGACGATTAAGGCTGGTCAGCAAGATCCGCGCCCAGGCATGGTGATCATCCGCCATAGGCGTTATGATCTGCGCCAAAATACCCTCAAGACCCGCCTGATAACCGCGCTCGCGGGCCGGTTCGCCGCTGCGGCTGGCAATAAAGGCAATTGCCCGATGCCCAAGATGGCGCAATAGGCTGGTCGCCTGGCGGCTAGCCGCGACATCGTCTGGAAACACACTCGCCTGGGCCCGCTCAACCCCCAGGGTCACGTGCGGCAAGGTTGATAACCTCAACATGGGCGTCATGGCTCCGATCAAGAGCACCCCGTCGACCGAACGCTCACGCCACAACCGCGCCGGCGGCCCACCCGGTAGCGGCTCACGGGCGATCGACAGATGTAGCTCACGAGCTTCGGTCTCGGCCAGAATCCCATCGAGGAGGTCGGCTGGCAGATGTCGGCCTTCGATGGCGCCGGGGACGATCAATGCAATCACCCCGAAACGCCCGGTACGGACGGCCTTGGCCGCTTGGTTGGGGCGATAATCGAGACGTTCGGCAATGGCTAGGATGCGCTCGGCACGCTGGGCGGCACTCGGTCGGGCATATGCCCGATCACCCTTCAAGACCCGCGCCACGGTCATTGCCGAGACGCCGGCTTCACTTGCGATTTGATCGAGAATGCTCACGCGTGACCAGATTTTAGTCAGCTCTTGGCTTTGCCCAGAACTGTTTGCCAGGACTCTCCAACAGATGTCC
>JAYVTR010000218.1:0-6104 GCA_043788625.1 Planctomycetota bacterium | reverse complement strand
CAACAACGGGTGGGACCATCGTCGAGGTTGATCACCTCGAAGGTCCGCGTTCCGCCATCGATATCGGTAATCACCGCGGTAACGGCCAGCAACGCACTGGCGGTCAGCGCCTGTGCGGCATCATAGAGACGCAGATCGCGGAAAACTCCAAATTCCGTGTGTAAAATTCCATCGTCCGTCACATCCGCAGCGACCTGCTCTAAAAATTTAAAGCGCGTAGTGAGATCGGCAGGATCCTCATAACGTACCGCTACGCCGGTGCCGTCAGGGTTACGCCAAGCGATGCGCAGGTAGGTGTCGGTCGACAGAAAATGGTCGTACCCCAGACTGCCTGACAAGCCCATGACCCGCGAGCGGTAATACCGCGACAATGACAGACTCGGCAAACCGGCTTGCGGACGCACTCCACCTCCGCCGCACGACAAACACCCACCGACTTCATCATTGACGCAATAAAATGTGGAATCGTGGATGAAAGTCCCACTGAGATTATCGATCAACGAATGTTGCGCAGAAGTGGCCACACACTGTGGACCGCCCGTTACCACACCGGTACATGTATCCTTCGTACAGGTGATCGGCGAACCATTATTGCAGTCTATGGTCCAAGTCACGACTTCCGCTGACATCGTTCCGACCACAGTGAAAAGAATCGCTATGCAGCGGAAGTATATCTTTGGAAGCATAAGCGATAAGATCGGCATGAATCCGAATAAAATACTATTACATTAATATAATAGTGTAATGTGTATCACTCCAGCGACGTCGTCATTAAATCAAATGACGGTAAAGTTCCGAAGAATGTCATCGAAGGTACTTTCCGCTGCGAAATATCAACGTTTCGCACTGAGCGACTCGCCGGCGCGCAGGTGCTTCTCCACCGACCAGACCAGTGGCAAAGCCAGAGCTCGCCCGTCGATCGTGATCCCCGTGAGCTGTAGCCTACCGCTGAGACATATCAGCAGCACGTGTTCATGCGTCACTGTCCAAGTGCCGAAGCCATCGGCCATGCACCACGGAAAAGTTCCCAGACGCGCGCCGAGATGCAGCACACCCGTGACGGCATCGTAACGCTGTCCGGTCCACGCCAGCAGCACGCCCCAACTGGCCATGGCACGCACGTAGTGATGGCCGCACTCGGGCTCATCGAATGGATTGCGCCGGCGACCGTCGTGCCGGTCGCGAATATCTTTTACGGTCCGCAGCGCCAGTTCTTCAAGGCCGTTTTGCACCATGCCGATGGCGCTGGTGTATTCAAAGCCGGTCATCACTTCAGCGAAATACGGAAACGGCACAGCAGGTCGGTGGTCCGCTGGATAATGCGCCATAACCAAGGCCGGCTCATCACCCAGGGCATACGAGCGCATCGGATTACACGACGTCGAGCGGCCCTCGCGGCGATTGACCGTGGCGATGCTCATCAGCGTAGTGGCGATGTGCTGTGGATCATGCAATGTACCCAGGCCATACAGCCGGGCACAGGCATCGCCGATCAATTGATCGATCAAGCATCCGCCGGCCAACTGCAGGGCGGTGCCATCGGCGCCACCCATGCCAATAACCAAGGCCGGAGGAATGGTTACCGGATCAATGATCCTCACCTGCTGTTCATACCAGGCGCCATTCCACAAGGTCGCATCCATGAAACTCTGACCGTGCGCGAACAGACGTTGGCAACGGTCGGCGAACTCAGCCTCACCAAGAGCTAGTGCCATGCCGGCCATGGCCCGCAGGGCCGCTAAATACCAACCCTGCATCTGCGGATTCGGCCCGCAATATTCCACGTCCATGGTGTTGTGCTGGCAGCCCTCCATGACGCCGTCGGCGTCGCCATCCCAGCCCCCGGAGATCCAGCAGAATTCCAAGGCTTTGCGTGCCTGCGGCCACAGTCGGCGCAACCACACGGTATCGCCGCTGGCCCGCCATTCGCGCCATAATTTTACCAGGCAGCCCAGCTGACCATCGGCGGCGGCCTTGCCATTTGAAAGACGGCCCAATGGCAAGGACACGCGAAACGACATCGCCCCGTCGGCATCGGTAGCATGCAGAAACTCGATCTCGCGCATGCCGCGCGCTAGCCCGGGAAACAGCTGGGCGGTGGCGTGCTCGTAATTCCACACGTGGGTGCACGAGCCGTAGCAACTGCCGCGATTGTCGTGGGTGCCTTCCCAACCGAACAGGAAACCATCAGGGGTGCGGAAACATGTCTGGCTGCGCAGAGTGCTGAGATTACTGAGAGCCGCCTCAGTGACGGGGCGTGGCAGATCGCTATCGACGATACTGGTCACGAAAGCCAGTGTGCGCGCTTCCAGCTCGACCTGGTGTTGGACAAAGTATGTCACCGCGCTCCATGCATCGGGGAACACGGTAGCATAATGATTGCCGATAATGTCGGGGTCGACTCCGGCTCCCACCCATGGTTCGGCTGCCGGAGTCCAGCTGCGACGATTTGGAAAACGCCAGCCAAGCACCACCGTCAATGTAGTTTCTTCGCCGGGTGCCAGTTGGCAGGTCATTGCCACCGAACCCATCGGCGCGTCTTCCTGACGATCTTCGCACTCTTCGAGCTGTCCATCGCTCAACAGATCGTCCCAAAAATCGAGCAGCGGGCGACCCCAGCCACCGCCAGCCCAATGACAGCGACGAGTGATCACGCCATCGCCCATGACCACCAGTGCCATATCGCCCCAGGCGGCGTCATATACATCCACACCCGAGGTTTCAAACACCAAGCCGTGCAGGGTGTCACTGTCTTTGACGCGATTCCGATTCAGTTTGGCACCATAGGCCTGGGCTTTGCCATCCCAGGCAGCCAGCCGACGACTGCCATCACAACCGATGGTATTGGGTAGCGTCGCACAGATGGTGACCGGTCGGGTTTGCGCGCCACGATTCCTGATCACATAGCGCAACATGACCAGCGGCAGGCTGCTGGCTGCCACATCGCCAGGTACCAGCGGATTAAAGGCTTCGAGACGTACGTCCACGGGCATCGCCGCGTCCTCGAAATAGATCTGCGTCAATGGATACGCGGCCTCGACCCGACACTCACTAAAGCGCGGCAAGCCATGATTGGGTACTTCGCAGCCTTGGGCGCCGAGAAAGTCTTCTTCGGCTATGGGGCCTTCGAGCAATCGGGCGATAGGCAACCCCTGCTCATCGAGCGTGCGGATGGCCACTTGCGCCGAACCGCCGTCGCCAACCGGTACAAAGCCCTTGGCCGGCACATTCATGATTTCCCAATCGCGCAGATCTCCCCTTCCGCCTAAAGATACCGTGCCGGTGCCGATCCCACCCAATGGCACGGCGAGCTTTCGTAAATGGGCTTCGCCGTAAGTCCCGAGCACTGGCCACGTGCTCTTCGCTGACCACTTGCTCTTCACTGACCCCATACTCTTTTCTGATATGATGGTTGGGATGATTTTTACGAATTGATCGGTCATTGACGCATTTATACTGATGCATAGCGAGGCCGGAATGTCGCGAAATAACTTAAGCATACGCCAAACTGATCGAACTCGTGGCGTGTCCCTCTCCCATCCCGGCTGTGCGCCATTGCTGGCGGCGCATGTACGCAGCGCCGGTCTCGACTGGCGCATACGCGGCAGTGAGTGGGGCGAGGGCCACTCGCCGACACTGCTTTTTTTCTGGGTTATTTCCGGCAGCGTGAGGTTCGCAGACGGCTCATTGACAGCCGGCCCGGACCACTGCCTGCTAATCCCTCCGACCATCGCTAAACGTCTGTGCGCCCCGACCGGAACCCTGCATGCCGCCTACGTGCATGTGTTGCCCGAATCGCCGTGGAACCAGCTCATCGGCGCGCCACAAATGCTGCCGGCGGCACGCGCTCGCCATGTCGGATCAATCATCGCCGCCCTTGCCGACGAGACGATCGATCATCAGGATATCGCATTGGCGCGTCCCCTGGCCGAAGCCGTCTTAGCCTGTTGCACGACTCTCACCGCTTCGCCCGCAGCCTCCGTCCACACCGAACGTCGACAGCTGCAACAATTGTGGGATGAAGTCGCCGCCATGCCCGGCCGGCAGTGGACGGTAGCAGGTTTAGCCAATCGCCTGCACCTATCAGAAGGACATTTCCACCGGCGGGTACGCGCCGTGCACGGACGCTCACCGATGGCCATGGTCCGTCACCTGCGCCTTGAGCGCGCGGCTGACCGCCTGCGTACGACCACTGCCTCGCTCACTGATATCGCCAGCGAAGTCGGCTACGCCAATCCCTTCGCCCTCTCCAACGCCCTACGCCAATTCCTCGGCCTGCGGCCTGAGCAGTTACGTTTAAGAAATGAGTAGGCACCGCTCGCTGAAAAAATCATTCCGGTTTCAAGGTAAGGGACCGAGTCGACGCGGAGGGATGGGCCACGGCATGGACCTGCGCCAACAATACCGATGGAAAAATTACCAGGTGCTTAGTTTGCTGACGATAAGCAGAAGCCACCAGCACGATGCGTTCACGAAATTTGACTTCAATCGCAGAGAATCGGCAGCTGCGGACAGGCGCGAGAGACACGTCTGCAACCGCGCACGTCATCGGCCCGTCATTGGGAATTACCAGCACCGCCACCGGCACCCCAGGTAATTTGCGCACATGGGGTACGATATGTGAGATCATACGAGACATCATCACATATTCTAAAAATATAATAGTACTAATATCTTAACTGTTTATTAATCAGCCACTTTGGCTGCCTTGCTCATATACTCATTTAGGCAGACATATACGCCTAATTCATTACCATCGCCTTAGATAGATCAGTAAATCTGGATTAATACCCGATTTATTGGCGCGTTTGGGCAAAATCAGATCGCCGCCAGCGGCGATGATCACGACACTGGCTGAACGCACCGATGAATATCCGATGATTACCGGTCTATGGTTCGGTGAGTCGATGGCGCGGATGCGGGTCGTGACCACATCACCGCGCTCGGAACCGATGAAAAAATCCATGAGGATGACCTGCGGCCGGGCCGCCACCGGCGTGCTTACGAGGTCGCCAAGTGCTTCGCTGCCACTTAAATAGCCCGCGAATGTCCAACCCTCGACCAGGGCAACGGTGGCCTCGGCGACAAGATGCAGGGACGGCGTATCATCGATCAACCACAGCAATGGCATGGCGAGAAATGATGGCGCGACTTTCCGCATGCCAATCTGCGCTTCAGGCTACACCTACCTCTCGTGCTACCTGCGATCCGGCCTTTTCATTCCACAAAAGCTCTGCTGATCACCATCGGCCGAGCCACCCGTGATCTACTTATCGGCATTGGCGACTGCGCTCTGCTCGGCCGGCAGGTAGTACTCTCGCTGTTATATGATCGGCAACGCTGGGAGATCTTAGTCACTCAATTGTATTCGATCGGCTATCTTTCTTTGCCGATCGTGCTCGTCACCGGCGTGTCGATGGGCCTGGTGATGGCCGTTCAGGCACATGCGACCCTGGTGAAATTCAACGCCGCGGTCATGGCCGGGCCCATGGTCATGTATTCATTGACCACCCAGGTCGGGCCGTCGATGACCGCCCTTTTGGTGGCTGGTCGGGCCGGCTCTAATATCGCCGCCGAATTGGGGACGATGAAGGTCACCGAACAGATCGACGCCCTGCGCGTCATGGGCACCAATCCAATCAGTTATCTGGTGATGCCGCGAGTCTTGGCGCTGACGCTGTTGATGCCAGTGCTGGGAGCCCTGGCCGGTTTCGTCGGCACCATCGCCGGCGGCTTCCTGCTCGTCAACCTGTGGGGTGTCGATGGCGGCGCCTATTGGTTTCAAACCGAGCGTTTTGTCGCCAGATGGGATGTTTTGACTGGCATCATCAAGTGTCCTATCCTTGGCTTTTTCATGGGTCTGATCGCCTGTCGACAGGGACTGCTGACGCGCGGTGGCGCCTCGGGAGTGGGCGAGTCGTGCACCAAAGCGGTGGTCCAAGGTAGCATGGTGGTGTTGGTCATGAATTTCGTGCTCACTTTGTTGAGCAATAAACTTTACTCGCTGCTGTATCCAGGATGAGCCGGCGGCGCATTGCCGTGGTCGGCGGTGGCGTCATCGGCTTGGCCTGTGCGTGGCGCTTAGCGGCTGACGGCCATCAGGT
>JAYVTR010000217.1:0-7385 GCA_043788625.1 Planctomycetota bacterium | reverse complement strand
CGCAGCTGGTTGTTGCAGGGACTGGATCGCGAACTGCTTGCCCGGGCCGAGCGCATGCATCGTTTCGACGGCCTGCCGGTCAGCGAATGGCGGCCGCGCCCGTGGTTGATGCCGGAAACCAAAGCCGACGCCGACGAACGCATCGATTTACGACGACCAGTGATGGTCATTGATGCCGCGAATGGGAAAATGCTGATGCGGGCGGCGCAATTGCCGAACGACATCACCAGCAAACTGGACCCCGCCAATCACGGCCTGCAGTCTTTGCATGTATCAGCTGATTTGCGTCTGCGCTTATTAGCGGTGTTGATGCAGCGCGGCCTGCCAATCAATGCCGCCGAAAATCGGCCGGTCATCGTCTACCTCGCCAGCGACCTGCAGCCAATTGAGGATGAACTCAGCCATTTAGCCAAACTGCTCAGCGCCCTGTGGGCGATGGCTTTGGTCTTGGCGTGGATTTCCGTCGGCTGGTCGGGTCGGGTGGTGCTGCGACCGTTAAAAGACTTGTCGACCGCACTCGATCGGCTCGGTCCGGATGATTTGGCTTCGCGCCTGCCGTCGGCTGCCGGCCCCCGCGAATTCCGTGGCATGGTTGATCGTCTGAACCTTTTGCTCGATCGGCTCGAACAGGCCTTTCGCCGAGAGCAGGCCACCATTCAGGTCATCGCCCACGAACTACGCACGCCCGTTGCCACCTTGCGTACCGCCATTGAGTTTCGTCAACTCGTCGCCAATGATCCAGCCGAGAAAACCGTTTTAGCCACCTGTTCCCGCACCGTCGAACGAATGCAGGCGATGGTCACCAATCTGTTGCTGCTAGCGCGTCTTGAGGCCGGCAAAGAGCACTTGCCGCGTATGGTCGTCGACCTGGTCGACACGGTACATGACGCGTTGGAAGAGCACCCGGGTATAATCGCCGAGATACCCTCCTCGGCGTTGGTCATGACCTCGCCGATGCACCTGCGCCTGGTATTAGACAATCTGCTCAGCAATGCTGTGGCGCACGGCCAGCCAGCGGGCCAGGTACGCATTGTGGTGACAGGTACGACTCTGAGCATCTCCAATCCGTGTGCCGATGGCATCGATCCGGCGCAACTCGGGACCATTTTCTATCGTGCTGATGCAGCCCGTTCGAATGGCGATCATTGCGGGCTGGGACTGGCATTGGTCAGCCGCTTGGTGCGCCTGCTTGACGGCACACTGACGCTTTCCACCGCCAATCACGAATTTCGCGTCGAAGTGGGTTTACCGGCCGAGGCGTAGATGCGGCTGGCCGTGACGCCATGGTGACATAGGCCGATCTTTTCATGCCACCATCCGCATACTATTTTCAGCCACATGCGTACACACCTCTTATTGGCGGCGGTGGTGATCAGTCACCTTTCCCTGACAGCCGTCCTGGCTGCTGCCACCGTCGATGACGAAGGTTATCCGATGGGCAAAGCTGGCTGGGGTGCATTTGCGGTGCCGGCACCGTTGAGCGTACAAGCCGAACGCGACCTGTTGCCTGGTGAAGGTGTCGTGGTGGTGCATGTGCGCCCCAATGGCACTGCCGATGCATTGGGCCTGCAACGCGGCGATGTCATCCTGTCGATCAATGATACCCCGATCGCCAACCGCCGCGACATCCGCAATCTGATGACCACCATCACCCCAGGTGATGCAGCGAATGTAGCGGTGGTCCGCGGCAGCGGCACCACCAGCGAACTCCACGGGGTATTCAAGGAACGTACGCCACGTCCACCGGGTTCAGCACCATGGCCTGGTTTCCGTCAGCCTGGTGATGGTCGCCCGCAAGGAGATGGCCGCCCACCGAGTGGCTTTACACCCGAAGATCCCGAAGCGGTAATCGATCGCCAGTACGAACAAATGCTCAGCGAGCGCACAACTCTCTTGGCGGCCCAGGCTGATCTCATCTTGGCACGTGCAGCCATGCCGACTGATCGCGGCGCCTGGTTCATGCACGTTGATCTGCACACCCAACCCGAGGTCATGCCGTGATTCGCCGTGTTACTGTTTTAACCTGCCTGACCTTAGGGCTATGCGCCGCTGAACCCGTCATCGCCGCGGATGCCTCTGCCCCAGCGCCCACGCAGACTTCGCCAGCAGCGATGCCGGCTGCTCCACGTGAAGGCGGAAGTCAGCGTGGGCCGCAAGCAGGCCGTGTGTGGCTGGGGGTGATGGTTGAAGAAGGCGTCAGCTTTGACGGCAAGCCCCAGCCCCAAGTCACGCGCATCATTCCTGGATCGACTGCTGAAAAAATCGGCCTCCAGCCAGGTGATCGATTGATCCAGCTTGGCGATACCGTGTTGACCAGTGTCGAATCGTTCCGTACCGCCAGCGGGGCAGTGAAAATTGGCGATGCATTGACCGTCCAGGTCGTACGTGGTGCGCAAACCCTCGATCTCAAAGGCACCGTCGAAGCCCCGCCACGCCCGCGAGATGTGCTGACCGAGGCCGACAAGCTGCGTACTGACGCCGCCGACCTGCGTCTCGCCAATGAGCGCGCGGCAACCACCTCGCGTCTGGAAGAATTGCTTACGCTCTTGAACACCGTGCAAAAAGGCCTGCCCGAATCCGCCGCCGAATTCAAGAAGGTCTACCCGAAGGGCACCTTCAACGTGCAGATCCATATCGATATCTGCAGCGATCCGGCATCGCCGCAGCAAACCCCGCTGCCGCCAGCCGTACCCTCCGGCACCATCAAGGCATCGGCACCCGTCAGCAAATTCGAGCCAGGCAAAGTTGAGCCGGTGAAAGTGGAATCCGTGAAAGCGGAGTCGGTAAAAGTGGAATCCGTGAAAGCGGAGTCGGTAAAAACCGAGCCCACGCCAGTCGCTGCGCAGCCCGCGGCTTCACCCCTGGCAGCGCCTAAATAGCCGCACGGAAATGCTGCACGAGCATCAGCGTGCCGATGCCCATCAACAGGACTCCACCAAGGATTTCAGCTGATGCTGCCCAGCGAGTACCGAGCCTGGCCCCGATCCACACTGCTGGCAGACACATGGCAAAGGTGATGAGCCCAATGATGCCTGCTGAAACCACTACCGGCATATCCAGCACGGCAATGGTCACACCCACGGCCAGGGCATCGACACTGGTCGCCAGACCCTTGAGGAGCAGATTACGTATGCCAAATGGGTCACGTACTTCATCGACGTGAAAGTGGACTCCCTCCCACACCATTTTCGCACCGATGAATCCCAGCATACCGAACGCAACCCAATGGCCACCGTGTTCGATCCAGGTATGGGCGAAAGCCCCCACGCCAAAGCCGAGCAGCGGCATGACGGCTTGGAACAAAGCGAAGATAGTTGCTAAACGTAGGGCGTCGCTGTTGGCCAATCGCGGCTTCGCCAAGCCGCTGACCATGGCTACGGCCACGGCGTCCATCGCCAGACCAACGCCGATAACGCCCACGGTAATGATGCTCATAGGACAGCAGAGACTGGACAGCGATGCTTCAGCGCAATGCTTCGCATCAGTTATTCCCGGGACCAAGATGATGATTATGCGCTTCCATCCGTTTCTCTTGTTCTTATCCGCCACGCTGCCGGCCGTCGAATTGGCTCCTGGCCTATCACTGGGGGGATATGCCGAAGGTTTTGTCCGCGATGGTAATTTTGAAGTCAATAATCCACACCACGTAGATTCACACGACAACCACCATCAGGTAAGCGGGGATGTCGCGCTCAAGCTCGCTTACCACCTCGACCGTTTTCGCCTGCGGCTTGACGTCCTGGCCTATAACGACGCACCGTTCGAGCACCCAGATAGCCCAATCCTCATCGAGCAGGCGTTTGTCGACTTCGAGCATACCAACAACCTAACCTGGCGTGGCGGGCGATTTCAAAATACCTGGTTGGGCTGGGAGGGCTTCCACACTCCGGAGATGTGGCGCGTCAACCATAGTGCTGCCTGGGATTGGAATGTGCAGAATCACAGCCTGAAACCGAATACCCAATTCGTCTCGGATGGGGTCGGTGCTCTGTTGTCATCGGATGACGGGTTGTCTCACGCCGATTTCTTCGTGGTCAACAACGTCCTCGGCAGTGGCGATGGTAAAGGCAACCTCGACAAGGGCCTCGGTGCCAGCCTGTGGCGTCTCGTACCGCAGGTGGCACGCATCGAATTGGGACTGGCCTATGATCCGCGTTCAACCGCTGCCGGTAGCGGCACCAATGCCCACGCTTTTGCCATCGACCTCAACTCCGACATCACTGCCTTCCGTGAGCACGGCTGGTTTTTCGCCAGCGAAGCACAATTCCACCAGCATCCCAAGCTCACGGTCGGTCCGACGCGATACGGCAACGATCTGGTGCTGCTGGTGATGGCCAACTACGCCTTCATGCCAGAATTGTCGACGACACTGATGATCGACTATGTCGAGCGCGGCTTCGCTGCCACGGATAATGAGATCCTCGAAACCGCTTTTGCCGTGCTGACGCGGCCGCACGCTCTGGTGCGTCTGAATGCCGAAGTCTTCTATTGGGCGGAATCAGCGGCCAATGCGGATGCCTACGGCGCGGCAGCGGTGCTCCTCATTGCGGTACCGTGATGCTTTATTCGCCGGGGATCCCCTGGGCTTCCCGGCTCACCATGGCGCCGGCCGCGATCAAGCCGCTCACTGGTGAGCTGGCATTGGCATAGCGCTTCTTACCGATGCGTCCGGCGCGCGCCGCCCACCACCCGGCTTCGAGCGCATGGCGCATGGCCCGGGCCATGGCCACCGGATCCTGGGCGCCAGCGATACCGGTGTTCAACAACACGCCGGCGGCTCCCATTTCCATGGCGATGGTGACGTCCGACGCGGTGCCTACGCCGGCGTCGACGATGATCGGCACCTTGGCCCGCTCAAGGATGATTTCGATCGAGTTGCGGTTCAGGATCCCTTGGCCACTGCCGATCGGTGCCCCGGCCGGCATCACTGCCGCTGCCCCTGCTGATTCGAGTTCCAAGGCGAGCACGGGGTCATCACTGGTGTAGACCAGCACCGTAAACCCCTCCTCGGCAAGGATGCGACAGGCATCGAGGGTTTGCGTCGGATGCGGCAACAGGGTTTGGTGATCAGCGAGGACTTCCAGTTTGACCATGTCGCTGATACCCAGCTCTCGACCGAGACGGGCGGTGCGCAAAGCATCTTCCTTGGTGAAGCACCCGGCGGTGTTGGGCAGCAGTTGGTACTGGCTGCCGATATGGTCGAGCAGACTGCCGCCGGTTCCACGATCACCGAGGTTGGCGCGACGCACTGCCACCGTCACCACATCACAGCCAGATTCACTCAGCGCCAACTGCATGGTGTGGTTATCGGGATACTTTCCGGTGCCCACCAACAAGCGGCTGGCAAAGGTGTATTTCCCCACGCGTAATGGCGGAATGAGGTTCATGCGTGACTCCGGTAGAGGGCTCCCGCATCATCACCGGCGAGCAAGGGCCGCAAGACCAGACGATAGCGGAACGACCCTGGACGGATCAGGTACGGCTCATGCACACTGCGGCCCCAACCGATGTCACCTCCAACGCCCATATGGCGATGGTCCAGGCAGAGGAAGACCCGCTCGCGGCGCGGTACATCCGGCACATGTTCAGCCATCTGAAGATCTTCGGTCGAACAGCGATGGGCACTGAATTGCAGTGGCTGCTCTGAACTGATCAAGAGGCCGTTGCCGGCGGCATCGGTGGCCGCCAGCCAACGCACATCGGCACGCCCGCCATTTTCAGTGACGTGGATATAGGGAGTGAACAGCTCATCGACGTCAGCCGCATAGCGCCCCACCAAGGAACTGGCTCGGCGATCAACGTAATTCTCATGTGGACCGCAGCCAAACCAGGCGATGTGACGAAAGAGCGCCGGCAGTTCAAGGGCTTGGCCGATGCGCGGGATCAGTTCGAGACGTTCATCAGCCGTCACCTGGTGGTCGATGCCCACCGTGCCATCACCACGCAAGCGGTAGGTGGTTTCCCAGTCGAAGCCATATCCGACATCAGCCGCCGCCGAGGTTCCGCGCACCACCACTTCAACTTCGCCGGCGGCGATGCGTTGCCAACGCGTGTGGTTGATGGTGCGGGTGAGACGATTGAGGCCGTTCTTATACCACAAGCTGGCATAAGAACTGTCACCACCACCCACGTCATTGTCAGTCGGCGCCCGGAAGAAATGCGGCCGTGGCCCCCGTGCCAGGCGTTCAGCGCCATTGATCGCCATGGATACCAGCATCCCTCGGCGCAGGTCCATGCGCAGGTCGATGCCTACAGCATTTGCACGCAGCTGTCCGGCGTCTTCGCTGACACTCAATTCCGCGGCTGGGACATAGTCACGAACCCGCGCCGGCATGCGTGGCAAGGCAAGCTGCTCACGGGCGATGATATGCCCTTCGCCTGCCCACGAGGTCGCCTGCAACAAACGGTATTCGATGATGACGTGCCGCTCGGCCCCTGGCGCCGCCGACGCCAAGGCCATCGGCAGCAGCACTTTTGCTGAAGCCTGCGGGGCGATGATCGGCAAGGCGAGCTCTCCCGCCGCTACCTCGACGCCATCTACCAACTGCCGCCATGTACCACGAACCATCGCCAGATCAGTGAAGAAATTGCGGTTCAAAACTACCAATTCACGCTGTGCCGCATTGCCCCAGGTGGTGTGGATCTTCTGATACAATTTGGCAACTTCGTGATATTGCGGGTGCAGACTGCGATCTGGGAAGACGATGCCGTTGTTACAAAAGAAACCGTCGTGCCACGGCTCACCGAAATTACCGCCAAAGGCCCAGAACTCACGCCCGCTGTGATGCTTGACCAGGATACCCTGGTCAGCCCAGTCCCAGATGAATCCACCCTGATATTTCGGATGGTTCCAGATGGCGTCGAGGTGTTCCTGGAAATTACCCAGTGAATTGCCCATCGCATGCGCGAATTCGCATTGGATCACCGGCCGTTTCCCGTCTTCGTTGGCCATCTTCAAGGCGATGTTGATGCTGGCATACATCGGGCAGATGACGTCGGTCGCCGGCCCACGCGAACACGACTCGTAATGTACCGGGCGGGTCGGATCAACGTGATGGATCCAGCCGTGCATGGCATCGTGCACCGCGCCATAGCCGGACTCGTTGCCCAACGACCACATGATGATCGAGGCGTGATTCTTGTCGCGTTCGATCATGCGCGTGACGCGCGCCATCAAAGCGCTGGTCCACTCGGGGTCATCGCACAGGCGATTCCACGGCTGCATGCCGTGAGTTTCGATATTGGCTTCGTCGATGACATACAAGCCATGCCGATCGCACAGCTCATACCAGCGGCTCTGGTTGGGATAATGGCTGGTGCGCACGGCATTGATGTTCGCCTGCTTGAGCAAGGCGATATCGGTGACCATCTGTGCCTCTTGGACC
>JAYVTR010000216.1:0-14852 GCA_043788625.1 Planctomycetota bacterium | reverse complement strand
CGCTCCAACTGGCGGGTGCTCCAGCCCTGCTCGGCGGTCTCGTGCAGGTACCAATCGCGGGCGGCGGGGTCATCGACGCGCATCACCAGCCGATAGTGGCTCCAGGTCAAAAGGCTACGCAGTGCGTAGCCTTTCAGGCCCCCGGGGAAAGTCTGGTAAAATTGCCGGAAATTCTTGAGATTTGCGACCGACATGCCATTGCCGAATTCGTCGCCCAGGCTGCGGGCCAGGGCGGGGATGAGGCGTTCGCCATACGCGGCACGGGCCTTGCCGCCTTGCTCTTCGGTGACGATGCGTTGCCCGATGTGCCAATAGGCCTCAACCATGAGGGTGTTTGCGACGACGTGCGCCTGACCACGCGCCTGACGCAGGATGGCGCGGACATCACGGACCAACGCTGCCGGAGCGCGTGTCGCTGGTGCATGGGCCACTGGTGAGCGAGCTGCTGGAGGAATCGCCGCCAACGCTGACGTGGACAGCACATGCTTGGATTTGGCGGGCGATTTAGAGCGCATAGCCCAGTCCCGCGAGGTTGGCGCGGATCGCGGCTTCGAGCTTGGCAGATTCGACGAACTGGCCATTCAGCTCGGCGGTGAGGCGGGTCATTTTCGCGTCGAAAGGCTCGCCGTCGTTCGCGACTTCTTCGGCTCCGACGTAGCGACCAGGGGTGAGGACGTGGCCGTGAGCGGCGATCTCGGCGGTGGTGGCGGATTTGCAGAAGCCGGCGCTATCGGCGTAGGTAGCGGATTTCTTGTCGCCACGCCAAGCGTGGTAGGTGGAGACGATCTTGTCCAAGTCGGCTTCGGTCAGCTCGCGATGGACACGGTCGATGAGCGTGCCCATCTTGCGCGCATCGATGAATAGGGTCTTTTTCCGGCGGTCGCGGCGCTTGCCGTCGTTCTTGTTCTTGGCCAAGAACCACAGGCAGACGGGTATCTGCGTGCTGTAAAAGAGCTGACCGGGCATCGCCACCATGCAGTCGACCAGGTCGGCGTCGATCAGCGCCTTGCGGATCTCGCCCTCACCCGATTGGTTCGAGGACATGCTGCCGTTGGCAAGGACGAATCCAGCCATGCCCGCCGGTGCCAGGTGATGGATGAAATGCTGCACCCAAGCGAAGTTGGCGTTGCCCTTGGGGGGAATACCGAACTGCCAGCGCACGTCGTCGTCCTTGCGGAACCAATCGGAATCGTTGAAGGGCGGATTAGCGATCACGAAGTCAGCGCGCAGATCGGGATGCAGGTCATTGCGGAACGTATCGGCGTTTTCCGGGCCGAAGTCAGCTTCGATGCGACGCAAGGCGAGGTTCATCACCGCCAAGCGGCGCGTCGTCGGGTTGCTCTCCTGGCCATAGATGCTGATGTCGCCGAGCTTGCCGCCGTGCGCTTCGACAAACTTTTCCGATTGCACGAACATGCCGCCCGAGCCACAGGCGGGATCGTAGATGCGCCCTTTGTAGGGTGCGAGCATGTTGACCAGGCAGCGCACGATGCACGAGGGGGTATAGAACTGGCCGCCGTTCTTGCCTTCGGCGCTGGCGAACTGGGTGAGGAAATATTCGAATACCCGGCCGAGCAGATCCTTGGAGCGGCTAGCGACATCGATGAGCTGGATCGAGCCGATGAGGTCGATGAGTTCGCCCAAGCGGTGTTTGTCGAGGTCGGCGCGGCCATAACTTTTATTCAAAGAACCTTTGAGGGGCAGGTTGTCACGTTCGACGGCGACCATCGCCTCATCGACGTCTTTACCGATGCTCGGCAGCTTGGCCCTGGCCTGCAGATGCGCCCAGCGGGCTTCTTTCGGCACCCAGAACACATTTTCGGCGAGGTATTCGTCTTTGGCCTCGGGATTGGCTCCCGCGTAGTCGCCTTTGCCGGCCATCAGCTTGGCGTGATGCTCATCAAAACTGTCGGAGATGTACTTGAGGAAGATCAGGCCGAGGACGACGTGTTTGTATTCTGCCGCATCCATGTTGTTGCGCAGCTTGTCGGCGGCCGTCCACAGCTTGGCCTCGAAGCCGACGGTTGCGGTCTGAGGTTTTTTTTGCACGGCTATATCAGCCTTGGGAATTTTAGGCGTGGCCGGTGCTGATTCTTTCAGCGGGGTTTTGACTGAGCCTTTGAGCGGAGCTGCGGTCGTACGCCGTAAGGTGCCACCGCGCCCTTGGCCCTTCATCACGAGCTTCTGCGCCAGCAGGGCTTCCTGCACGGCGGTATAGCGCGGCAGATTCCACTTCAGGGCCGTACGTAGTGCTGCATTGCCGATGGTGGAGCCATCGGCTGGTACGAGGTCAAGAAAAGCTGCAAGATCGGCGGTGGTTGGCACGCCGACACCATAGACCACTTCCATCACGACGCGAGTGGTGGAAAGAGGCTGCCCAATGGGTCAACGTGCTTGAATCAATCCGCCGCTCAATCTTCCGTGCGGTTCTTCAACACCGCCATGAACGCCGCCTGCGGCACTTCCACGTTGCCGACCATCTTCATGCGCTTCTTGCCTTCTTTTTGCTTCTCGAGCAGCTTGCGCTTACGTGAGATGTCGCCGCCGTAGCACTTGGCGGTGACGTTTTTACCAAAGCTCTTGATGGTCTCGCGGGCGATGACGCGGGTGCCGATGGCGGCCTGCAGGGCGATCTCGAAGAGATGCTTGGGGATCTCTTCGCGCAGGTTCTTGATGATCTGCCGGCCGCGGTATTCGGAGTTGGTCTTGTGGCAGATGAAAGCCAGGGCATCGCAGGAATTGTTGTGCACCAGGATGTCGACGCGCACCAGGTCAGCGACTTGAAAGCCGCTGAATTCGTAGTCCATGGTGCCATAACCCTGGGTCACCGATTTCAGCTTGTCGAAGAGGTCGAAGATCACTTCCGCCAGCGGCATGCGGTAGGTCAAACGGCAACGCTGCATGCCGATGTAGTCTTGCTTGAGGAAGTCGCCACGCCGGTCAGTCACCAGGTTCATCACCGATCCGATGCGGTCGGCGGGGACGAAGAAATTGATGTCGACGACCGGCTCTTCGATCGATTCGTAGCCGTCTTTGGGCAGCTCGCCAGGCGTGGTGATCTCTAGCTGGCGAGGCTTGCCGGTGATCGGATCCGAACCGCGTAGGTTGACGCGGTAGGTCACCGTCGGCGCGGTTTGCACCATGTCGAGGTCGTGCTCGCGCTCCAAACGCTCTTGGCAGATCTCCATGTGCAGCATACCGAGGAAGCCACAGCGGAAGCCGTGCCCCAGGGCGCCACCGGATTCCGGTGCCCAACGAAAGCTGGCGTCATTCAGCGCCAGTTTCTCAACGGCTTCGCGCAGCTGGTCGTAGGTGGTCTCGCCCGATGGGTAGAGACCGCAATAGACCATCGGCTTCATTTCCTTGAAGCCGTCGAGGGGTGGCGCCTGGCGCTCTTCCTGGGTGATGGTGTCACCCACCTTGAAATCAGTCAGGGCCTTGATGGCGGCGGTGATGTACCCGACTTCGCCGGCTTCGAGGCCGTCTGCGCTCGATTCCATGCGCGGGCGCAGGCGGCCGATGTCGCTGATCTCATAGGTCCGACCGCTGCGGATCATGCGGATCTTGTCGCCCTTTTTCAGGCGGCCGTTGACCACGCGGATATAGATGATGATGCCGCGGTAGTCGTCATAGATGGCATCGAAGATCAGTGCCTGAGTCGGCGCGTCGCGGTCGCCTTGCGGGGCGGGCACGCGTTCGATCACGGCATTGAGGATGTCCTGGATGCCGATGCCCTGCTTGGCACTGGCGCGCACCGCCTTGCTCGCATCGAGGGCCAGCGCCTCTTCGATTTCCATGCACACTTCATCGGGGCGGGCGCTGGGCAGGTCGATCTTGTTGAGCGTCGGGATGACCGTCAGGCCCTGTTCATCGGCGAGCAGATAGTTGGCGACAGTCTGCGCCTGCACGCCCTGATTGGCATCAACCACCAGCAGGCAGCCTTCACAGGCCTGCAGCGAACGCGTGACTTCGTAGGAGAAGTCGACGTGTCCCGGGGTGTCGATCAGGTTCAATTGGTACGTTTTGCCGTCACTATGCGCGTAGTTGAGCGATACCGCCTTGGCCTTAATGGTAATGCCGCGTTCCTTCTCGAGATCCATCGAGTCGAGGACTTCCAATTCCTTGTCTTCTTTCGCCTTCATGGCCCCAGTGGCCTGCAAGAGGCGCTCAGCGAGGGTCGACTTGCCATGATCGATATGGGCGATGATGCAGAAGTTACGAATGAGATGCTGCGGATGGGGCATGGGGAAGACTAACGGTTGAAGGCTGACAGACGAATGCGAGGGGCGGGATTCTGGGGCCGGATGCGGCGAGGCCAGCGTTAGGTGGGGGCTATCCCTGGCGGCAACTAAGCCCAGGCTGACTTGCGAATATGTGCTTCGGCGTGCTTTTCTCGCTCATCCTTGCGGCACTGGCGGCCGTCCTGGTCGCGGCTTTTTACGGCCAGGGGGCGAGTGCCTGGGCGATCGGCTTCGTCTATGTCGCCTATGATTGCGCCCTACAGCTCTTGCTGCTGCTGCTGGCTTATCGGGCGGTGAACCAGGTGCCGGCGAGCGGCGGCGGCCCGGAGCCAACCTTGGCCATTATCGTGCCGTGCCGCAACGAGGCCCTGGTGTTACCCGCCTGCGTGCTGGCGCTGCGGGCGCAGTTGGGGGCTGCTGATCAATTGCTGGTGGTCGATGATGGCTCGACCGACGGCACCGCCGCCTGGTGCCAGGCGCAGGGGATCGCGGTGTTGAGCAAGGCCAACAGCGGTAAGGCCGACAGCCTCAACCAGGCCATCGCTTTGGTCACCCATGACGTGGTGGTCACCATCGACGCCGATACGGTGGTTAGGCCCGGAGCCTTGGCGGCGGTGCGTCAGGCTTTCCGCGATCCGCGGTTGGTTGCCGCCGGTGGTTTGTTGGAAGTCACCACCCGCCCGGCATTTTTCGGCCGCTGGCTGGGATGGCAGCAGCAAGCCGAATATCTGCGCAGCTTCCTTTGGCGTGCGGCGTGGGAACACCTCAACTCGCTGCTGCTGATCTCGGGGGCCTTCGCAGCTTATCGGCGCGCAGCCCTGGTGACCGTAGGTGGCTTCGTCACCACCTCATTGGTAGAGGATTACGAGTTGACCCATCGCCTGCACCGGGCGGCCATCGATGGCGGACTGGACTGGCGCCTGGGAATGATTCCCGGCGCTCAGGCGGTGACCGATGCTCCGGCCACCTTGCGCTTGTTTCTGGCCCAACGCACGCGTTGGTTCAGCGGCTTCATCACCGTCCATTTCGCCAATCGCGATCTGGTCGGTGCGCCTCGCGCTAAAGCGCTGGGTCTGATCATGTTGCCGATAAAAACCATGGATCTGCTGTTACCGATCTACGGTTTTTTGGCACTGGCGGTGCTGCTGGCATTTTTAAGCTTCGGCTTTGCCGTGCCGCGGATTATCTTATGGGTATTAGCGGCCAAAGTCCTGTTTGACGTCGGTGTGGCAGCGGCAGCGGTGCTGCTCATGCGCCGCTGGGCGGGTTGGTCGGCAGGCCAGGGACCTGGCTTGCTGAGCGTGCTGGCGGCCAGCGTGTGTGAGGCGTTCGTCTACCAGGCGTGGCGCCAATTGGCAGCGTTGCTGGGATGGATAGGCTTTTTGCGACGTCGAACCACTTGGACACCACAGCGATGATTTTACACCGTTTCGTTTCGCCTGTGCTGCTGGCACTGCTCGGCACGTTGCCGCTGTGTGCCGCTACTTTTGAAGACGGCATAGCAGCGAAAAATGACAAGGATTTCCCCACGGCAGAACGTGCATTTGGCGACGTGATCACGGCCGAGCCGAAAAACGCCCACGCCTGGGCCGAGCGCGCCACGATGCGTGGTTGGCAAGGTAATTACGCAGCGGCGATCAGCGACTGGCAACAGGCTTTGCTGTTAGCGCCAACCAACTCCGATTTCCACGTCGGTCTGGCGCGGGTGTGGCTGTGGAAGGGCGATCGGCAAGCGGCCTTGAGTGAACTCGACCGTGCCCTGCTGCTGAATCCGCGTGACGCCGGACTGTGGGAATTGAAGGGCGACATCGCCCGCGATGACCACAACCAGGCCCTGGCCCTGACCGCATATCGCGAAGCCGATCGCCTCGATCACGGCAATCGTTCAAGCCGCATCGGTGATGTACCATGGGATGCCACCGCCTGGCGTATCGATCTGATGGGCGTGCGCGATCAGTATTCGAATGCGCGCCAACAGGAATCGTCATTCGCCGGCTCCATCGGCTACCACCATGCGTCCGCAGGTGAAGACGATCATGAATGGTATGCCACCGCCGGCGTGGCCCTGCTCAATCATTATGGCGAGCATGATCTGACCGTCGGCGGCGAAGCCGGGGTGCGGCTCTATCCGCGCCTGATGCTGCGCAGCATGGGTACTTATACGCCGCATGCGGATTTCGAGCCCAATTGGCGCGTTGGCGGCGGTTGTGACGTGACCTTGTTTGGGCCGCTGACACTGCTGTTTGATCTGCAACACAGTCAATACAACGACAACGACCAGCAGGTGCTGGTGGCGACACCGGGCATCCGTTATGAGCCGCTGCGCCAGGTGACTCTTGAAGGGCGTTATATCGCCAGCACCGATCACGTCGGTGCGCCGGTTTCAACTACCCAACATACGGCGGCATGGCAGGCGCGCGTGTATTTGAATTTTGGGCGCCTGCATCCGTTCGTCGGTTTTGCCCAGGGCGAGGAACCGGATCCACCGCAGCCCACCAGCTATGGGCGGTCGGTGTGGGGCGGCCTGGTGTTCGACTTCGATCGTAATCTGAGTGTCCGCGTCGACGCGGCTTATGAGGACCGCGAGAACTACAACCGCTCGTCGTTTGGCGGTGGCGTCACTCTGCGTTTCTAAAGTCCCCTGGTTTTGGCAGCAGCCAGCCAGCGCCGCCCGACCTCGGTCGGATCGGCTGCGCCCACCGACTGCACCAGATGCAGGGCGAGGGCGAGGAAGCGCACGCTGGCCTCTTCCAGGGTGTCGGCATCACGCAAGCGGCCGAAGGCGGTTTGCGCGGCGGTTTGGAATTGCTGGCGATGGGCGGCGATCCATGCCGCCGGATCTGTCACATCGCCAGCCAGATTGGGGGTAGTCAGCAGATCAAACCACAGGGCACCGATGAGCTCCTGGCGGGCAGCGGCAGTCATCTCGACCACGGCCTTCCACCGGGCCAGTACCGCCGGCCCGCGCTGTGCCGCCAAGCCCGAATCGAAGAGGACCACGAAAGCGCCTTCGGCGAGATCCTGCGCCATGTCGAGGTAGGCATCCTGGGCCATCTCACCGGGGCCAACTTCCTGGCCCGCCAAATAGGCGCCTACGGTCAGACGCGCCAACGCGGTCACCGACGGACAACCGATGAGACACGGAAATCGGCGGCCCTCGTGGACATAGCGTACCTGCTCACCGCGTTTTTCGCGGCCCAACGGATACAGCCGGCAGGCCAGTGGACGGCTGGGATGGGCGATACAGCCGGCGTCGGCAGCGTACTGGCTGCAGGCGGCGCCGAGTTTTCCGGCTGGTCCGCTGAAGCGCAATTGGATGCCATGGTCGACGTGGGCAGTCCTGAAATCAGCCGCCGATAAGCCGCGCCCAGCGGCAAGACGCGCCAATTCCCACGGATTCAGCCACACCGTCTTGCCATGGCAGCAGGTGCCTTCACGAGTACAGGTCAGGGGCAGGATGTCGCCGGCGTGGAGCGACGTGGTAGTCATAGCGGCCATGGGCGTACACCGTGGCTGCGTACTGTCGTCTGGCAACGACGATGCTAGATTGAAGACATGAAGTTGCTCGCTGCTGATGCCGTCTTGCCCTTAACCTGCACTCGGGAAGGCATCTGTTGTCACGGTCATAGCATCTGGGTGAACCCTTGGGAAATAGCGACCCTGGCGCTCGGCCTGGGCCTGACCGTAGCCGAGGTGCGCGAGCGTTATCTCGATTGCCAGGGCACGCGTCTGCGTTTCGACGGCCCGCCTGATCGTCGCGGCAAGCCCGGCTGCCGACTCTATGATGGCAAGGTCGGTTGCACCGCCCATGCGCATCGGCCGCTGACCTGCCGCATGTATCCACTCGGGCGTTCGCGCCTCGAGGGGGTGGTTCACTATTACCACCCCGGCACGGAATTGCCGTGCGTGGAAATGTGCCCCAGCGTTATCCAGCTGCCCAGCCAAAAGGTTGGCGATTACTTGACCGGCCAGGACATCACCCGCAGCGAAGCCGCTCACGACGCCTATGCGCGGGTGGTGTATGGCTTGGCGGCTGTGGCACGGCGCATTGTCGATCTAGGAGGGAGTGAAGTCGACGCCACGCGGGTGCAGGGATTTTTTACCCAATGTGCTACATTGGGGTTGGAGACGAGGGCAACGATTTTACCTGAAATGTGGATGGAGCTGGCGACCGCGCCCAAAGGCCTCGACCTGGCTGATCCGGTGGCCTTTGCCGAAGCGCACGGGGCGATGCTGACCAGTGCCGTGCAGCGCGCGGCGGCGAGCATCGATGGCCCGCTGACCGAGGCCGTGGTGTTATACCTGGCCTTGGCCCTGCATCTGGCGCCCACTGTCGGCGCCGATTTCACCGTCATCCGCCAGATCGTATTGGAATGAGTCCTTACGGTGAACGGTAGACCAGCTCACGACGTACGGCGGCAACTGTTCCGGCGGTGCGCAGATCAAGACCGAGACGGGCGCTGCCCATGGGCAGATGCGGGGCTTGGCGGCTGTCGATGATCAGCTCCACCTCGTAATCCAGGCCATCGCCATTGATCATACCGATCAAGGCCTGAAGGTCGGCCAGATGCTCGCCATGGGGCTGGAAACCATCGACGATATCCCACGCCAGCGGACCCAAGATCACGCGGAAGGCGGTAGCGCGACTGGCGATGGTGTCCCCGGCCACGCTGTCGACCCCGAGGCTGGCATGCGCCTGGCCGAGACGGGTGCGTTGCTCGTCAGGCAAGGGCGTCCAACGTAGGATGCAGGCTTCGACTTGGCAGGGCACATTGAAGTAATGCTGCACCATGCGCTCGAGCGCATCGGCGCCCCGGGCGCGGCCGGTAAGGATGCCGGCATAGGCCAGTAACCGCTGGCTGGAAAGGCGCCCAGCGCTCAGTCGCTGATCGAGGCCGGTGAGGCGGTGCAGGACGCCGGCGATATCCCCGTCACGATATTTGTGCAGCGCCCGATGCAGCAGCGAAAGCAGGCGATGGTGCAGCACATCCAGCACTCCGCGCGTTAAAGTCGGCTGATCGAGCGCGAGCAGGTCCTCGGTGTAGGACAACGGCAGGGGTGAATTGGCACCGTATAATCCCGGGAGTCCGACCGTGAGTTGCCAGCGTCCTTGCTCATCACGGACCGCCGCGATGACCTCGGCGGTGGTAAAGGCGAGCGACAAGTGCGGGCGCAGACGCACCTGCTCGGCGGCGGCCGAGGTGCCACCCAAGGCTACCGCTCCAGCTGCGGCATCGACGGCGGCGATAAAGGTGAACGCGCTTGCTTCGGCACCGAAAGCCTGCTGGAACTCGCCGCTCATAGCAGGTGCCGCCGCCCCAGACGATCCGCCCAGCTCAGCAGCTGGCCATTGTGTTGACAGAGCACCTGCAGCCGGGTGAAGGCATTCATGGACACAAAGCTGGCGACGAAGCCGTTGAGGATGGTGCCCAGCATATGCGCCTCACCGATGCCGCCCAGGTGTTCGTCATCGACGTCAATGGTCACGGTGATGCCGCGGATGGGAATGCCGTCGAGATAGCGCGTGGTGGGGGTGGTGCGCACTGCCACGATGGCTTCGGCGAGGCGTTGATGGGCCAGGCGGGCGCTGTGATCGCTGAGGGCGCGTACATCGTAGAGCTGCAACAGACTGCGCAGGCCAGGGACAGTAAGAGCTGAGCCATAATCGAGCGTCAGATGGGCGAGAAATCGCCAGTGGAGATCACCCGCCAAAAGTGGACGCACCGCACTCGTCGGTATGGTCAGATTGCGGAAGGTGATGCCCGCCGGCAGATTTTCGCTAGCCAAGCGCAGATCGCCGATGCCAAGGTGCATCGGCAGGTTGCGATTGGTGCACAGCAAAGTTGTCGACACCACCATCGCGGCATTGGTCAACGGCGTGTCGCTCAGCAGCAAGTCAACATCGACCCCGTCATCGAGCACTGCCGGACGCCGGCGTTCGTGCCACTTCCCTCCCTGGCTGTCTCCTGCATCAAGGAGCTTATGCCGAAAGGTCAGGACCTCGGCCAGACCGCGTGAGCGACCCTCGACGCGGGTAATGGCGAAGATTTCCACATGCCGCGGATCGATGCCGGCCGGGCGCAGGCGATGTTCGCTGTGCGCCTGGCCGAGGGTTAGCGGCTCGCCGCGGGCGGCAAAGACATTCACCGCCGGCGTGCAATGCAGCAGTAGGCTCGACGGAGTCAACGAGGGCAGATGGTAGTCAGCGGCGCAGGTCACCACCACGTGGATCAGGGTCGCCTTGCCATCGGTGGCCAGGCGTAACGTGTCCAGGCCGAGAAGATCGACGGCGTGGAATTTCTGCGGGAAAGCGAACCATTCATGCAAGAGACGCTGGGCGCTGCCGGCGCTACCCGCCTGTGGGAAAAGTGGTTCGTCATCAGCAAAACCAACCGGCGCCAGACGCAGCGTGGCATGCGCTAGTGGTTGGCCGTCGCGTTCGACATGGATGCCTTGGTGGCGCAGCAGACAGGCATGCAGCAGACGCGCGGTGGCGTGGTCGTCACCCAGGTACAAGCGTAGATGAGTCAATCCTAGGCTGGCAAAAGTCGCTCCGGCCGGCAGGCGGAATTCGAGGTGTAGGCAGTGCGGCGGACCGGCATGCGCACGTGTGCTTGTCAGACGCACCGGCGACACCGCCACCGGCCACACGCTATGGAAGCGGCAAGAGGTGCCATCCCGGGGCAGCGCATCCAAGGCCGCCTGGGCAGCCACATGTACGGTTTCGCGCTGTGTCGCCGCCGGCTGAAATTGCACCATGGTCATCGCCGGTAGAGGTCGGGTATAGTGAGGAAATAACGCATCGATCAGCGCATGTGTCACCTCTGGTAGCTCATCATCGAGTTTTTGGCGGATGCGGCCGCTTAGAAAAGCCACGCCTTCGAGCAGCCGTTCGACATCGGGATCGGCGCCGGGCTCGGCGAGAAAAGGCGCCGCCGCCGGGTGCGCATGGGCGAATTCACGCCCGAGCTCGCGCAGAAAAGCCAATTCGCCGAGGTAGTATTGCTTGAAATCATTCATGACAGCAAATCCACCTGACCGTGATCGTTGACCCGGGTTGAAAATGTTAGCGGCGTGCGGGAGCCATCGTTGAGTACCGCCGAGATGTGAAAACGGATGGTGAGGTCGCTTCCGCCGCTTCCGTCGTTTCCGTCGCTTCCGTCGCTTTGGTCGCTCGGCACATACTCCACCCGTACGGCGGTGAGGCGCGGCTCATAGGTGTGCACGCATACGCCGATGGCGCGCTGCAGACGCGGAATACAGGCAGGAAAAAAGCGGATCAGTTCGCTTGCTGCGGGTGTGCCATACTCGGGCTGCGCCGGCGCATGCCCGACACGGGTGGATAGCACGCGGCGCAGGTTGGCGAGAATCGAAGTACGCAAGCGTGCGTCATCGCCGACACTGGTCCGTCGCTCGGGATTGCCATTGCTGGCCGCTGCCAACCGTTCGAGCAAAGTGGTGGGTGAACGGATCATTGGGCCGCGTTCGTCAAAAATGGCGGATCATTGGCGATGTCCAATTTTCCAACCAAGGACAAGGTGAATGCCGTTCCCAAATGCTTGAGATGCGGGCGGACGTGCAGCGTCACGCGGTACCAACCGGCCTGGCCGACCACGTCATCAACCACCACCCGCGCCGCGCGCAGGGGATGGCTGCTGCGCACGGACAGTTGCGGTTCGTCCATATCGACAACATAGCCGCTGAGCCAGTGGTTGAGTTCGCGTTCAAGATCGCCGCGCTGCTTGGCCGAGCCGAGCTGTTCACGCTGGATCACCTTGAGGTAGTGCGCCAGGCGGTTGGCGATCAGCACATAAGGCAGCTGACTGCCTAAACGATAGGTCATCGCTATTTCGCCGTTGAGGTTGTCGGCAACTTTCTAACACGAGGGAGCCGAGAAAAAAATTGCCTCGCTGTGCCCAGGTCGCGCCACCAGCGGTAAAAATCCGGCCTCGGCCAAAGCGAATTCCAGACGTTCAGAAATATGTGCTTCGGTAGGCAGGCGCGGGTCACTTGGCCCGAGGGTGGTGAAGTACAGCGGCGGTAAGCCGGTCACTAATCCCGCTTCTGGGCCGATGACTTCCGGACACCAGCGGGTGGCGGCAAAGCTAGCGGTCAGTCGGGTGGCGAAAGCGAAAGCGGCGTTGCCCCACAGCCAGGCGTCATGGCGATCGTGGACGGTTTCAAAATAGGGGAAATCTTGTACCGGAGCGCTGGCGCCATAGGGCGCACGCAGGCGGAAGCGCGGCAACGCCAGAGCTACGGCGCGCGCGTCATCGCTGGCGCGAAAGGCGCGCCAAGCGTCATATTGCCGCCCGTGCCACAGAGCTTCGACGTGGTGCAGATCGGGCAGCTGTGTATGGCTGGTCAGGCCGAAAAATGATGGGGTGGCGGCGGCGATGAGGGGCGCGTGGGCCATCGCCGCCACCGCCGCCATACGCTGCAAGAGCGCCAAGTCGCGCGGACCGGGTCCAAAGGTGTAATCGGCAATGATCGCCGCATATGGCTCGCCGCCGAATTGGCCGTATTCGCTGGCGTACACCTGCTGGTAGAGGCCCGAGCGGATGATGTCGGGTGCATCCTCGAAGTCGGCCTGCAGTTCATCACGGCTGATCGACAGCACCCCGATGCGGATGTTCTCGTGGGCAGCGGTATGTGCGGCGAGCAGGGCCAGGGCGCGCCAAGCGGCTTCCAGGGCTTGGAAGTCTACATGGTGCAACATGGCATCGAGTTGCCTACCAAGGCGTTGGTCCAGTTCGGCAAGTTCGACGGCTGTCTCTGGCTGCGTGCTGAGAGCTGTACGTTGGCGGAGGGCAGCGTGTAGCTCTGGCAGCTGTGTGAGTAAACTCGACGGACAGAAATCGGACAGTGCCGTAAAACGAAGGTGCACGGTCAGCTGAGACGGATGAGCGGCGAGGCAGTTAGGTACCGTAAGCGTCACCATTACCTGCAACCCGGCCATGACCTGATCGAAGGTGGTCTCATCGATGGTTGAAACGCGTTGCTGCGCCAGCGGAGTAGAGCTGGGACTGCCGCGAAAATTTCCAAGGACGAGCAGTTTGCACGGCAGCTCCCGCTTTTCGAGCTGATCGCCGACACGCATCTCATAAGTCAGGCTGACGCGGGCGCTGGTGCTCATCAGAGATCGTCCGGGCTGCCAATCTGAGCCACCAGATTGAAGCCACCCAGCGGCACGACGCTACCCGCGGTGATGCCTGTCCACGCCAGATCAGGGGTATGGCGCATCGCCCAGCGGCCGGCGATGCGCGCCACTTCGACCGTGTTGGTCGCCCCGCTGAGGACGATGTCGCAACCGACGCTGCCCAGTGATAAACTGCGCAGCACCAGAGCATAGACCAGGTGTGGTCGATTGCCCGGCCGATGCAGGACCACCGCTTCGAGCGGTGCATCGTCAGCCAAGCCGTATTCGTTGGCGACGGGACTGCGCCGGGGTATGGCATATATGGCCAAGCGCACGGCTTGGGCCAGTTCGAGCTCGTCGCCGACGCCAGCGATCGCCGTTGGCAGCCGTCCCGGCAGGGCCCGGCCATTGAGCGTGGTGCCATTGGCGCTGTCCAGGTCTTCCACTATCAGGGCATGGCTACTGACGGCGTTGGGCGTCTGCACGCTCAGTCTCAGGTGACTGCGACTCATGTGGCTGCAGGCTTGGCGATGGGTTTCTTCGGGATAGTTGCGCAGGCAGACATCGACCCCGGGGCCACGCAACTTACCTAAGGTAAGCGTGGTTTTTGCCCAGCAGCACACCTGGTGCTGGGCATCTGCCAGAGTCAGCCATTCGTGATCCAAGCCTGACAGCATCTTCGTCGCTGCGGCTGTTGACGTAGCTGCCGCGGCTGCCGCGGCGGAAATCGCTGCTGCTTTGCCCGACAAATCAATAGTGATAGTGGTCGTTGCCTGCTCCTTGTCCGAAGCCAGGACGGGCAAGGGCACTATTTCGGTCGGCCCTATGTGCATCATGGCCAAAACCTCAGTGAGTGCCTGGGTCAACGACCGCGGATCAGCAAAGCGCGCCGCCGGTTTTTTTTGCAACAGGCGCGTCACCAGGGCGGCGGTGCTGAGACTGAGGTGCGGATGTTGGCGTCGCACATCCGGCACAGCGGCAACGCAATGGGCGCGCATGACCTCATGCATGGTGCCATGGAATGGCGGCGAGCCGGTGAGGCATTCGAAGAGTACGCAACCGAGGCCGTAAAGATCGCAACGGATGTCTAAGGCGACATCGGCGGTGACCTGTTCGGGAGCCATGTACAACGGACTGCCGAGGATGCTGCCGGCAAGCGTCAACTGGGTACGATTGAGGCGATTTGAGCGGGCAAAGCCAAAGTCGGCGAGCTTGGCGTGACCATCTGCCTGGAGAAAGATATTCGCCGGTTTGACGTCGCGATGCAGCAGCTGTTGCACATGAGCGTGGTCGAGGGCGGAGGCGATCTGGCGGATAATCGATAGAGCCACGACTTCGGGCAGCACGCGGTGCAGCTCGAGCAGATCACGGACTGCGGGCTGTGCAATTGCGTGAAGCGCTGTCGCCGCTGGATGCGGTAGCACCCATCCCCGAGCGGGCGCGTGAGCTGCTCAGCGAATATACGAACATTG
>JAYVTR010000215.1:0-35924 GCA_043788625.1 Planctomycetota bacterium | reverse complement strand
GATTGCCGACAAAGTCATAGGCCATGGTGGTGACGAAGCCGGCCGGATCAGTAATCGCTTCGAGGCGATCACAGCACACCCCATAGGTGCTCAACGTTACCCGCCCGAGAGCATCCGTCTTGGACTGCACCTGATGCGTCGGCGAATAGACATAGGCAGTGGTCGCGGCGACGGCCGTACCAATGGCCTCGGTCACCTCCGCGAGCTGGTTGCGGCCGGTGTAATTCATGGTGGTCACAAATCCGCGCGGATTGGTGACCGTGAGCGGATTGCCTTGGGCGTCGTAGGTCCAGGTGGTGGTTGCGGCATCGGCCGTCCCCGCCGCCTCGGTCACCGCCTGCACTCGCAACTGGGAATCATAGCTGGTCGTCACACGGTTTTCGCGACCATCAATGTGCGCGGTCATCAGGCCGCTGGCATCGTATTCGGTTTCTTCGATCACATAGCCTGGGTTCACCCCGGTCAGCCGTGGCAGCGTGGCCAGATAAGCATTGACCAACACCGTCGTCTGCGCCGGATCAGGCAACCCAACGACCAAGGATACCTGCGAATAAACCGCCGTTGAAAGCTGCGTGGGATCATGCGACGTGACCGAAAGACCGATATGTGCACCGGCGTTACGGTGGAACGGAAGCGTACCGACCGCGGTCCACACCACGCCATCGTCAGAAACAGCCATATGGACAACGTCAGCGATCAATTGCGCCTGCAGCCACACCGGCGCATGTTTACCCGGCATCGCCATGGCGCCTGGCCACGCGACGAACTCACCGACCTGATTGCGGTATTGGACTGAGATGCCATCCATGCTTACCAGCAGGCCGACAAGGGGCGCATCGGCGACCGGCGACGAACGCAGCATGATGCCGGTCTTCGCCCATTGGTCGACCTGGGTCTGGCTATCAAGGCGCACCGTCAGGGTCGCATCGCTGGCGAGGGCAGTGGAGAAAAACTGCAGCTGATCCGTGGCCGTCCAGATATCGCCGCCGGCCCCGGCGCCATTGACGGTAACGCTGCCGGTACCGGGCACGGCACCCGCCACGACACTGCCGCCGGCCACGGCCGGACTACCGATATCAATGCCCGAAAACGCTATCGCTGGGGCGGCGGCAAGGGCCAAGGCACGAACCTGGTTCGGACCACCGATCGCTCCGGGCACCAATTCATGCAGCGTACGCAGCACCCGATCCAGCGGATCGAAAACCTGGTAGGTCCACCGCCGATAGGCATCACGCCGACCGAAGTTGCGCTCCGCTTGGTCATAAGCCATGACTTGCGTCAAGGCTTGACCGGCACGTGGAAAGCCGGTTTCAGCGATCTTGCGCGCTTCGGGGTCATAGCTCATCGTGGTGGTATCGCCGTCCAGCATGCGGCTGGTGAGGCGCGTCGGCGAACCCGCAGCATAGGTGACTATTTCAGACGACATCTCGGGTCGGCCAGCGGCAGTGTGGGTCTCGACGCTACGGCCGGCATTATCATAAGCGTAGGTCGTCAGCACCCCATTGCGGTCGGTCATGGCCACCAGCAAACCGGCGGTGGGGCCGCTGCCATAGATCAGGTCTTCGCTCGAACCATCGCTGTAGGTACGCCGAATGATGCGGTTGGCGTCATCGTAAATATAGCTCATCTGCCGATTGGCTTGATCGGCGACCACCACCAATCGGCCGCTGGCATCGTAAGTGAAGTCGCGCGCATAGCGGACGCCACCACTGACATCTGCAGCCTCGGTCACACGGATGAGCCGTCCCCAGGCATCGTAGAGCATATCGGTGCGATTGCCGTCGGCATCGATTTCCGCGGTCACCAAACCGCGCCCATCATAGACCCATTGCCAGGTAGACGCCTCGCTGCCCGCACCTTGAGTCTTGCTCAGCTGATTGCCCAACGGGTCATAGGTGTAGGTGATGATGCGGCCCACTTCATCGGTGGTGGTCACAAGTTGGCTACGATCATTGAACATCGCGGTGGTGGTGACCCCCGCTGCATCGGTGACCGACAACAAGCGGCGCGTGGCGATATCGTAAGCGAACGTCTTGACCCGGCCGATGCTGTCGATCTCGCCGGTCACCAACTGATGAACCTGGTCATTCCGATACACCGTACGTGACCTGAATACAGCCGTGCCCGGATCCTGACCGAGGCTGAAATCTGCGTCCCGCGAATAGGCACTGACCTGCTCGGCACCGGCAGTAACCTCGAAACGCTCCAGGCCTTTTTCACTCGACCAGACATACTTGTTGGCCGCGAACGCCACAGTTGGCGGAGCCTCGTTCCACGCCATATAGTTGGTTTCACCGGCTGCATTGTCGATGCGGAAAACCTGGCCTTCCGCCTGCGCGATGATCGTCGTATCGGGCAGGATGAACGAGGTCCCCGACCACCACACGGTTTCCTTCTGTTGGCCGGGATCCGCTGCCGGATCATCGATGACGGTCTTGATCTTCTGCAAAACGGAGTCGTAACTGCGCACGAAAGTGGCGGTGTCGCGACCAGGTAGATCCTGACTGAGCAAGAAGTCGCCGCTGTAGTGAAACGTAGTGGTCGTGTGGTTGGGCAAGGAGATGGCGATCACCGGAAAGCGTCCACCGCGCTTGACCTGGTCATAGGTATAAGACGCCTGGGTGAGATCAGCCGCGGTGACCGTCGCCACCTGCCACAGCTTGGCGCGGTCTTGGTCCAGATCAGCCAGAGGCGCGGCCTGAGAAAATTGATAAGCAATGTCCTGCAGGTGCACACCAACGCGATTGGTGATCTGCCGCAGACGGCCATAGCGCGTCGGGCCGTTATCCAGATTGATCAATTCGAAGGTCCGCGTGCCACCGTCGAGGTCGGTGAGGACGGCGGTGGTGGCGAGCAAGGCGCTGGCGGTCACCATCTGCGCCGCGTCGTACAGGCGCAAGTCGCGGAACAGGCCGACGGTCGTGTGCAGAATGCCATCATCCGTGTGATCCGGCCCGACCTGTTCGCTGAATTGCTGCCTGGCCGACAGCTCCGCGGGGTCCGCATAACGGACGGTGACCCCACTGCCGTCAGGGTGGTTCCACGCAAAGAGCAGGTAGGTGTCGGTCGATAAGAAGTGATCGACGCCCAGGCTCCCTGACAAGCCCACATCCCGAGAACGGTAATAGCGCGCCAACGAAAGGCTGGGCAAGCCTCGCTGCGGCCGCGCGCCACCACCACCGCATGGCAAGCAACCACCACTCTCGCCACCGACATTATAAAATGTGGCATTATGCATGAAGGTGCCGCTGAGATTATCGATCAGCGAATGCCCTGCACTCGTCGCGACACATCCTGAACCGCTGAGATATCCCTCGTTACAGATGGCGCAGGTGACCTGCGTCCCATTGTTGCAGGCCACCGTCCATGGCACGACCTCAGCCGGCAGTGTTTCGAACGCACCCAGCAAGGCAGCCAACAAGCGAATACGGAGGGAAAATGCCATGAAAATCTCCAAAACAGCAAGGGCGGTGAGTACGGCAAGTTGATCAGGGAGCAGCGACCGGCTGTAATGGACTTGCCGGATACATGACATGCACCAACAACACCGCCGTACCAATTGCCGAGGGGCTGCCGACGCGCACCGGCACATCATCGACCGTCCCCGGTGGAGCGCTCATGACGGTGCTGGCGCGGCCCTGCTCATCAGCCAAGACGGTGATGCTCGCTGCCTGATTGGCGAACACGCCACCGTCGGAAGTGGCAAAGGTGACCAAGGCCTGTGGCGCCGCTTGGACTGTCAGGGTTGCCGAGCCCAGGGTGGGAATGCGCTGTTCGCCTGGCCCGATGATGGTCAAGGTCGGGATGCCCTTTTTGGCAACGGCGGTGTGGAAGACGCGAGCCGGATCAACCGTGCGCAGCATCTCTTGCTCTTCTACGCTCAGCTTGCGGTGATTACCCGCTGGCGCTGGTGCCATGCGCTCACTGGCAACCACTTCAACTGCCAGCGGCACTGACGCCGGCGCGGCTGACTGAGGCGGTGCTTCATTTACCACCGCGGTGGTCGGGGACGGTGTTGTTTTTTTCGCGACGTGCGCGGCGCGCGGAGCTGCACAGGCAGCTAGATTTACCATAAATGCGCCAGCGAATGCATAGGGAATAAGCGTATTTTTTAGCATGCTCATTCGTATTTAGTATTACCTACGTAATCAATATGTTTTCCCTGATTTTACCGGTCAATTAGTCGGCTACCAAACTTGATAATTAAATCATCGTGGCGCGAATTATTTTCCGTGCTGAATCCGCAGCCAAGCCGCTAGCGGATCAAATGCCGGATGATGCTGAGCATCATGACATGTACGGCAGTCGGTGATGGCGGTCGTATGCACAGTAGGTGCGGCGGCATGGGCCTCTGCTCCTTGGTGACAAGCAGTGCAGGTGACGTCTGCTGCCCGTTCGCTGCGCCCCGATAATGGCGTCGTATGGCAGACGGCGCAGGCGGTGGACTGATCGGCTACTGCCAAGGACGAGAGAGCACGGGCGTGAGCCGAACTCGCCCAGGTCTGATGCGCCGCCTGATGACACATGGCGCAAGCGGTCGTGGACGCCTGGTGGTCGACGACCACCGTCGCAGGCGGCTGCGGTAGTTCAGCCAGCACGCTCAGGTCACTAGGTAACGTGCGATCGATCGGCAGCAGCTGTTGGCCAGTTACCGTGGTACCGGTGATGAGTAGCACATTGGCCATGGCACCGCCATCAAGCACCGGCGAGACGACGCGTTGATTAGCTACCGACGACTTGCCGACGGCGACGATGGCAAAGATGCCAACACGGTTGAGGGCACCGAGAGGATCGTCGGTGATCACGACATCCGGCGGTTGGATTTCCCAACCTCGACGAGCAAGAGCGGCAGCCACCAACGGATTATCGCCCGCCACGTTTCCCGTCAGCACCAACCGCGCACCGGGCAGAGCCGCCGGCAGAGCTGCCAGGTGATCGATGCCGCCCAGCGAACCGCTGGAACAACCGCAGTTGCGCGTTTCACCGCGCAGGTCGTGGACAATCACCATGACTCTGGCGGCTCGACGCAACTCCGTGAGCAGGTGCAGGCCCTCACCAAAGCCCGGCGTGACCACCTGGATCTGCGCCGTCACACTACCCAGCGTGGTGCGTACGGTGACCGTCTTGATGCCCGGTAAAACGCCGGTGGCTTGCAGATGCAACGTGGTGTCACCCGACTCCACCGCCAGCGGTAGCGCATCGAGCGGCTGGACGCAGCCGCAATCAACGGCGACCGCCAGAATGGTCAGCGCGGTGGTGGTATGCAGCGTTAAGATCAGCGGGGCATGGGCGCCGGTGTCGACCTCAAGATGCACGTAAACCGGTGTCACGCGCAATGTATGGCCGGCGGCATCCGCGCCGCACAAGGCGGTGCTCAGCATCATCAACCACAACCAAACGGAACAGACGCGAAGATCAGCCATGAGCGTGTGGCATTACGGCCGATTGCGCGGCCCGCAACTATTACCCGCGTGGGGATCAGCTGGCGCATCACGTTGGCTGCACACTGATACCCCAGGCGGCGCCATTCACCACCCGCGCCCGTTCGGCAATCGTTCCACACGCGAGCCATAATGGGCCATCGTCGTCCGCCACTACGCTCAAGGCCGCCCGCAATGGGAGCGGCACTTTCGCGGCAGCGGCGCTGGCCATCAACGCTTGATGACCGACGCAACCCAGTGGCTGCCACCGTTCACCTGCATGCACGCTGCGCCACTGCAATTCACCGCGGATGGCTGCACACGCGATCAACCCGACGCCGTAACGACGAGCACGGGGTATCTCGGGCGGCGTTGCATGCATCGTCATGGTTAGGGCCATGTTATCGCGCGCAAAAATTCCCGGCCCGATGATGTGCAGCGCAGGAATGGCCAGAGGAAATTCAGCAACGTCGTGCCACTCATCAGCCAAACGTGCCACGCGCCGGCCACCCAAGGTCAATGATTCCTGGTCAGCCAATGCCAGCAGCCGTGCAATGATCGCCCGCGACACCGGCAAGCCACGGAGGCGCAACCACGTGCGCAACGGATGTTCAGCCGGGCGCACCGCGCGGCTCAACTGAGCACTGAAGCCGGGGCAGCCGGCCTCGAAGACCGGCATCACTTCGTGGCGGATGAAATTGCGGTAAAAACGCGTGTCGTGGTTGCTCACGTCCTCTCGCCAGGGGATCGCCTGGGCGGTGGTGTAGGCGCGCAAAGCAGCACGCGGCGCCGCCAGCAGCGGTCGCACCAAGGTAATTCCCGGTGCCAAGGCACGGGTTGCAGGAATACCCACCAAGCCATAGCTACCGCGAAGCAGGTTCATCAGCACCGTTTCGGAGTGATCATCGCGATGATGCGCGGTCACCACGCATGGGGCGCCATGCGCCTGAGCGGTGGCGATCAGACGCGCATAACGATGACGACGGCCGGCGGCTTCAAGACCGCATCGCCACGCTGCCGCCCGCGCCGGGATGTCTTCAGATTCCACACAGCGCACCCCTGGCAGGGCACAGCTGCGAATCAACTCGCTGTCGAGGTCGGCGTCAGCGCGGATGCCATGATTGAGATGCCAAACGATGAGATCCCAACGCGCCGCCTGGGCCAGCAACGCCCACAGGGCCATGCTGTCGCAGCCACCGCTGACGGCCACCACCAGTGGGCCATTGGTCGGCAATAACGAATGGTCCAGCATGGTCTCGTCCGCGATCATGGCGCGTGGCGAATTGCGAACGCCATCAATTTTCGGTGCGTGTACGCTGGTCACGCATGGTGGTCGAGGTCAGCAAATCGACCAGACGCGGCAGCACCTCCCTGGCCGCTCCGCGTAAGCTGAACGCATGCTGTGTCAGCGGTGTTTCGTGCGGGTTGATCTCGATCACCGGCACTCCCGCGAGGGCCAGGTCAATGGGGATCTGTGATACCGGCGCTACCAGACACGAGCTGCCGATCACCAAGCAACCATCCGGATGGAAACTGGCGATACGCTCCAATGGCTCAGGCGGCAAAGCCTCGCCAAACCAGACCGAACCTGGACGCGTCAGAGCCCCGCATGCAGGACACGGCTGACTGCTGAAGGCGCCAGCGCGGTCAACCGCCCGCCAGCCGCAGCCGAGAGCGCAGGCCGTGTCAAAAACCGAACCATGCAGGTGGACCACTGGCTCGACTCCGGCGCGCTCCAGCAGGTCATCTTCATTGGTAGTCACCACCAGCACTTCCGTGGCACGGAAATGACGTTGCAGCAAAGCCAGAGCCCGCTGGCCGCTATGCGGCACCGCAGCGAGAATTCCTGCACGCCGTTCGTTATACCATGCCCACACGACCTGCGGATGTTCCCGGAAGGCGTCGGGGTGTGCAAGGTCTTGTGGGCGGTGGGTCTGCCACAGACCGCCTTCATCACGAAAGGTCGGCACGCCCGAATCCGCACTGCCGCCAGCGCCGACCACCACCAACAGACGATGGCATCCCCACAGCCGATCTGCAGCCGCGGCGACGGCGTCACGTGTGACTTCAATTGCCGGTTCAGAAGCGCTCATCGCACGTTGGTGGCGTTTTGGGGGTTGGGGATGGAGCCAGGCGAGGTATTCATGTCGGAACACGAATGTACTCGCAGCTCCCCAGGGCTCAAGGATCGGGATGCCACACAATACTGCGCACAGAATTTTCTGCGATTCTCTCATTGAATTCCAAAAGTCGTTGCGCGACAAAGAGATAAATGTTGCGATCTTGACTTGGCGCGAGGAATGGGCGCCGGCAGGCGAGGTTCCCGGACAAAACCATGGCGAGGTCACATTCGGCAGTCTGCGTGAAATCCAGGTGCTCGGCTATCACCGGTCGAGTGGCACTATCATCAGCCTCGTGCTGCACGGGCCTGATGCGAATCGTCCAGTTATTCGCGAACAATTGGTTAACGCCGGATTCAAAGTCTCAGAACGCTGTCGCAACCTCACTTGAAGTGATGACCGCCGTGACGATTTGATTGTATTCAATATGCAAAAAAAGAGGTACACTTCAGCATGCAGGGAACGGTCCTCGATCCAGAAGTCCTAGAATTGTGGCAACGTCTGCAGGCGGTGATCGCCGAAGGACTACGTTCACTCCATGTATGGCAGCCACGTGAAGGGATGCCCTTCGGCTCGCCAACACCGGCGCATCAACACACGATGCCGACCTTGGTGCTCGGTCTGGCGGGCGTGGTCCGCGTGCAAGGCGCGGCGGCGGCGGACCTGCTGCCTGGTGACCTGTTGCTGGTCGAGCCCGGCTGCTGGCACGACCATGTACTCCATAAGCCAGGCTCGTCCTCGTTTCACCTCGGCTTTCTTGCCGGCCGGTGCGATGTGCTTTTCTTCACCCATGAGCGCATCATCTGGGGCAGCGTCCCCGAACAGCCGTATCGCGACCTGCTTGAACGCCTGCTGTCTAGCACCAAGCACAGTGATCGCCTGCCCTTGGCGGATGAGCTCTTAGCGCAATTAGCCCGCGACCGCATTGATTTCGTCGATTGGTTGCAGCCCGGCGTGCTGCGCATGGCAGCACATCTGTGGAATCATCTGCACCTGCCGCTCGACGCCCAGGATGTGGTGCAGCATGCCGGCATCGGCCGCACCGCTGCTTTCGACCTGTTCAAGACTTTTTTCGGGCGCACTCCTAAGCAAGAGCTGCTAGCACAGCGGCTGGCCCTGGCCAAGCACCTGCTCACCCGCGGCTTCAACGTCCGCGAAACCGCCGAACGCTGCGGCTTCACCAATCGCCCTGAACTGACCCGCGCCTATCGCCGGGCGTTTGGCATGCCGCCGACAGCTTCGTAAGCGTCATTCATTTCATTAAACAGCTTCTATTCGTACTGACCAGGTTGGCAGACAGCGCCCCACGGCGTGCACGCCGACGCCGGATTTGACCCTGAGCAGTGTCGGTCTGCTACCAGCGCCATGTCAGCGAGACGCCCTTGCGCTGATCATCGATGATGAGGTCCAACTTCGCATCGGTAATGCCGTGTGCAGAGCGCGCTTCTGCGCCACGCCGGCGCCGGTTGGAGTGCACCACCTCGTAACCGACCCATGAGCCCAGGATAGCCCCGGCAACGACGTCTGAGGCATAGTGATTATTGCCGTAGACGCGGCTCGCCCCCACGCCGGCAGCGAGCACGTAGGCAGTGCCGCCGACCAATGGCTGTTCATCAAAGGTGCACGCCAGGACGGTTGCCACAGTAAAAGCCTGGGTGGTATGGCCAGAAGGGAAGGACGCTTGGCCGCTAAAAGGATCGAAGACATCCGCATCCTGCGCAGTCTGGTTCGGGCGCGCACGCCCGGTGACGTATTTCAATACCGGAGAGAAGATGAGCGAAGCGATGATGGTGGACTCAGCACCGTCGATCATGGCCGTGACGCCGCGGTCGTCATTGGCTGCCGCACCGTAAATCCCAGCAGCGCCGAGGGCACCTAATGAATACAGTGTGCCGAGTTGGCCCCATAAGCCCGACCAGCGTTGCGTGTCCTGATTCTGACTCTCCTGGCTGGCATCCTGCAGCGGACGGTCAAGCAACAGACCGGTGACAAACGTGCCGCCGACGGCAAGCCCTCCGAGGCTCCACTCCCGACCACCCCAATCGCCAGGGGCGGTGATAATGCCCCACGTATCTACCAGCACGCGCTTGCCAAAGCCGATCTGGCCAGCCACGACGGGCAACGGCTCGGCGGCTGGCTGATCGCCACTGTGCACTAGCGGTTCGCGCAGAGGATCGACTTCGACAGCGCCCAGGAACGCGGTCAGGAATACCAGCAACAGCGGCGTGGGTGGAACCATCATCATGGTGTTACCGGTCGGGATTCATCGACAATGAAAACCCTAGTTTAATCGCGACAATTCAATGGCAATCACGGGGCGTGTGGGCGTAAGCCAACTCTACGCCCGACGCTCAGACGGGTACATAGACATCAACCTCAAGCGGTTGGAGATGAGCCGCTACTGAGCCGATTGCAGCGACATCGACCGACCGCGCGACTGATCATCCCCAGGAATGCGTGAGGCACCTGGCTCAAACGGATTTATTCCCAGCGCACGTCGTCGAGGTAGAATACTACCGGCGCGCCCTGGCCGGCGACCACCCATGAGAAGCCCGATTTGATGCACGACAAATCCTTACCAGTGAGATCGATGGTGTAGCTGGTCCAGTCCTTGTTCAGCGTCACTGCCAGTTCGGCCTTGTCCGAGTCATGGAACGGCTTGTCCTTGCCGATGAGGCCGAAGCCGAACTTGGCCTTTTCACCACCATTGGTGCCCCGTGCCCAAAACGCCAACGACTTGGCACCGGTCAGATTTAAGCCGCCGGGTGCCGAACCCCAATCGTTGGCCGGACTCTGCCATACCACGCCACCCCACCCTTTTGGCTTGTCGAAGGTGACCTGCAAGCAGGTGGTACCGGTGTGCGGCTGGTTGGTACTGGCGGGGTCCATTTTGATGGCGCCGGTATCGCCCATATAGCCTGATGGCGCCCACGTGGAGACGGCGCCGTCACCGATCATGATCGTCGGCAATGCCGCCTTGGCCGGCTTGGGTGGCAGGACCGGTGCATCGACTTTCAGCACCGCATTGGCCAGGGCCGCGCCGCCCTTGCCGTCATGGGCATAGGCGTAGATGCGGTACAGGCCGCCACTGGCGGGAATCGTCAGCGTGCAATGATTCTGGTCGTGCTCGCCGATGGCCTCGGGATAGGTCGTCGGCGCGGCCTGGGCATCGCCGCCGGTGTTGTAGTTCTGCGGATCGAAGGCCAGCACCCAGTCGACGGTGAGCGGGTCGTTTTCAGGATCGGCTACGGCGGTGGTGATGGTCACCGAGGCGCCCGGCTTCAGCTCGGTCAACGGCGCCACCAGCTTGGTGATGGTCGGGCAACGGTTGGCCACCGGGTGACCCCAGGCGGCAGCCAGCTGATCGACGGCTTCGAGGCGTTCGCCATCCGGCAGCACCATGCCATACCAGGTGGCGGTGGCTTCGACTTTCGCGCCCCAGGCGAAGGCGATCGAGCCGATGCACAGCGGATCCTTGGCCAGGGTCTCATAGACGTTGCGATAGATCGGGCCCTTGGCGGTACTCGGCAGCTCATCGACGGAGTTGAAGACGTTCTTGCCGATCTCCCACGTTCCGGGGATGCCATACTCGGTGACGATGTAGGGCCGTGTGCCGCCGGCAGCAGGATAGCGCTTGGGTAACGAGGCCGCACCGCCATAGCTGTTGATACCGATGATGTCGATGGCCGGACAGAACTTGTTGACCATCTCGATGCGTTTGCCACCGATCTCGGCCATGGTGGTTATAGTCGGATGCTTGCCATCGACCTGCTTGGCCATCACCGCCAATTCCTGGATGCCCTTCCAGATGTTCTCGTCATCGCCGCCTTCGAAGCCTTCCATCTCGTTACCGATACCCCAGGCGAGCACGGCCGGGTGATTCTTCCAATGCTCTATGAGGTGCTTGGCGTCGGCAAACTGCTTGGCGACTGCCGCCTGATCCGCCCACTTGAAGCCATGCCGCGCATGGCCCAGCCATATGCCGACGACCACTTTCAGGCCATTGGCCTGCGCATCGTCCAAACGCTCTTTGATATCATCACCACCCCACGTGCGGCAGGTATTGCCGCCAATGTCGGCAAGCAGCTTTTTGGATGCGTCACCTCCAGCACCGTGCACCGCGAATGGCTTGCCATCGACCACTAGCTGGAAGCCGCCTGGGCGCGCGCCCAGTTCAACCTGCGCTGCTTGCAGGGCTGGCATACATGCCAACGCCGCCACCGACAACAGCACCGATGATAGAAAAAAACGAGATTGAGGACGCATGGGATTCTCCGCTCAAGCTTAAACGCGATAACGCCGTCTATGATGACCGGTCTTTGCGCTCAATGCATGCGAAATCGTACTTTACTCGCGAACGAATTGCTCCGTTCAACCACTACGCCTCAGGTCGTGGTGGCGTTTTTTGCCGGCGCACGAAAGAAGCAAATACCCAAGGGCGGCAGATCCCATTGGAATGAAGCCGGTAATTCGTGATGTGAATGGGCGACGGCTTGCGCCTGATCGCCCAGACCAACCCCCGACCCACCAAATGCCGTGTCATCACTGGAAACCAGCAAATCCCAGGCACCCGTCAATGGTACACCAAGACGATAGCCGGGGCGCGGCACCGGCGTGAAGTTGCAGACAATCAACAGATCGCGGGCATCGGGCGCCCGCCGCAGAAAGGCAACCACGCTTTCGGTATTGTTGGTGTGGTCGGTCCATTGAAAACCATCGCGATGATCATCGCGACGGAACAAGGCCGGCTCGCTGCGATAGAGCGCCAGGCAACGTGCCAAGAAAGCCGTTATGCCGCGGCGTTCGAGCTCGGCAGCCTCATCCCAATCAACCGTGCGGTCCCAGGCGAACTCACGGCCTTGGCCGAACTCGCCACCTTGAAACAGCAATTTGCGTCCCGGCACCGCTACCTGATAGCCAAGCATCAAACGCAGCTGCGCGCGCTTGCGCCACCAATCCCCGGGCATCTTGTCGATCAGGCTGTATTTGCCGTGCACTACTTCGTCATGCGACAACGGCAGCACCCACTTATCATCGTAGGCATACCACTGATGGAAGGTGATGCGGTTGTGGCAGCCGCTGCGCATCAGCGGATCAAGCGTCAGATAACCAAGGGTGTCATGCATCCAGCCCATGTTCCACTTGAGGTCGAACCCCAAGCCACCGAGGGCGGTCGGCGCCGTCACACCGGGCCAGGCGGTGGACTCTTCGGCGATGGTCAGCACCCCGGGAAATTGGCTACGAATAGTCGTGGTCATTTCCTGCAGGAAGGTGACCGCCTCGTCATTCGAAGTGCCGCCGTGCACGTTGGCAACCCATGCCCCCGGTTCGCGATCGTAGTTGCGGTACAGCATTGAGCTGACGGCGTCGACGCGCAGACCATCGATATGGAAGCGTCGACACCAGTGCAGAGCAGCGGCGAGCAGAAAATTGCGTACTTCCGGGCGGCTAAAATTGAAGACCAGCGTGCCCCAGGTCTTATGCTCACCCTCACGTGGGTCGGCGTACTCATAGCACGGTGTGCCGTCGAATGCGGCGAGGCTGAAGTCGTCCTTGGGGAAATGCCCCGGCACGAAATCCACGATCACGCCAAGCCCCGCCTGATGGCACTGATCGACAAACCACTTGAGGTCATCAGGCGTGCCATGACGGCTGTTGGGCGCGTACTGGCCAGTGACCTGATAGCCCCATGAACCCTCAAAGGGATGCTGTGCCAGGGGCAGCAATTCGATGTGCGTGAAACCGAGGCTGAGGGCGTAACGGATCAGCTCCTGGCCCAAGACGCGATAGTTCGGCCAGGCATCGGGTTCACGCCCGCGGTGCCACGAGCCGAGGTGTACCTCGTAAATGGCCATCGGACGGGTCAGGTGATCAACGGTTGCCCGTTCGAGAATCCATGGCTGATCTCCCCACGCATAGGTATCCAGACGCGGTACGATGCTGGCGGTCGCCGGGGATTTTTCGGCTTCCCAGGCGTAGGGGTCGGCCTTGATGCGCAGCGTGCCGGTAGGCGAACGGACCTCGTATTTATAAAGCATGCCCGGCACCACGCCGGGAATGAAGATCTCCCACACGCCATACGGCTGACGCGGGCGCAGCGGATGGGCAATGCCATCGAAACGATTCCAATCACCGATCACCGACACCCGCGAGGCATTTGGTGCCCACACCGCAAAACGTACGCCGGCGACGCCATCAACAGTCAGCGCATGCGCACCCAGCACATCGCCGAGGTGGTGATGACGGCCGGCGCGGAACAGGTCGAGATCGAAGGTCGGCACCTGCGTCCAGAAGGCGTAGATATCGGGGATGAGTTCCGGCGTCTGGTCGTCGCGGTTGTCCCACACCACTTGCAGGTCATAGGCGAAGCGCTCACTGCGCCCGGACAAAGATGCTTCGAAAAGACCCAGCTCATGGCGCAATTTCAGTGGCGTCGCCGGCCCGCCATCGCGCGGAACCAGGGTGCAAGCAATGGCCCCGCGCACCCAGGCGCGCATCCACCAGACGCCGCCTTCAGCATGCACGCCAAGGATGCTGAACGGGTCGTGCACCGCGCCCGTGACCAATGCATGGACGGTGACGGTTTCGAGTGGCATTAGGACTTGTTCCCGGTTTCCAGCATCTGCTTCAATGAATCGAGATTATCGAGCAAGGCGGCGCAACCACGCGCAACACAGGTCAGCGAATCCTCGGCTACCCGGCAGGGCAGGCCGGTTTCGCGCGCCAAGAGCTCGGCCAAGCCACGCAGCTGGCTGGTACCGCCAGCCATGACGATGCCGCGGTCAAGCAGGTCGCTGGCTAATTCGGGAGCGGTACGCTCCAAAACCATTTTCACCGAATTGACGATCGAGTTTACCTGCGGCTTGATGGCGTTGGTGATTTCAGTCGAGGTCACTTCGACTTCGGTGGGCATGCCGGTGCGCAGATCACGGCCACGGATGCGCATGCGCTCTTCCGGTTCCAACATCTGCGCCGATCCGAGCTGAATCTTGACCTGTTCGGCGGTGTTGTCGCCGACTTCCATGGAATAGGTATTTTTGATATGCCGGGCAATAGCATGGCTCAGCTCATCACCAGCGACACGCACGGATTCCGACGCCACGATGCCCGCCAGCGAGATCACCGCCACCTCGGTGGTGCCGCCGCCGATATCGACAATCATCGAACCGACCGCGTCGCCAACCGGCAGGCCGGCACCAATCGCCGCTGCCATCGGCTGCTGGATCAAGAACACCTCGCGCGCTCCGGCCTGGATGGCGCTGTTGGTGACCGCGCCCTTTTCTACTTCATTAAGGCCCGAAGGCACGGCAACCACCAGGCGCGGGCGGAACGGGCCACGCCGACCGCCGGCCTTGTTGATGAAATAGCGCAGCATGGCTTCGGTGATTTCGAGGTCGGCGATGACGCCATCCTTCATCGGTCGAATGACTTCGATGTTGGCTGGATTCTTACCGATCATCAGCTTGGCCATGTCGCCCACGGCCAAGCCATCGGCGAGCACCGTCTTGGTGCCGCGTTTGACCGCCACTACGCTGGGTTCGGAAAGCACGACTCCCTTCCCTTGAACTGCCACCAACGTATTGGCAGTGCCAAGGTCGATACCCAGGTCAAGACTGAATAGTCGCATGAAGTTGTCGAGCAGGCCCATCGTCGTTCTATCGTGGGCCAACATGCCCAGGCGCAACCCTCCGGGGTAGCTTGTGACGCAACCACCCACACCTAGCTTGAACCACCATGGGGTGGATGTGGCTGAGATTCGTCTTGCTGAAAGTATGCGTTTGCAGCGTCCATCACCTACCACCCCCCTACGTTGGGGATGGATGGCGATCGGTTCGCTCAGTGTCCTGGCCACGCTACTTGCGACGATCTTCTGGCTGATCCCAGCACATGTCGGCATCACCATCATGTGGCCGGTCGATGGCTTGGCCGTGGCTTGGATCGCTGCCGCTAGCCGTCGTGAACGCCCATGGCTGATCGGTGGCATCGCCATCGCCATCCAGATCGCCGAACTGGCCTCGCCCCTGGCCATATGGTTGGCCGCGCTCTTGGGCCTGTATCATGTGCTGCTGTGTGCCGCTATGGGCATGGCCCTGACTGCCGATGGGCGCCAGCAACTGCCTTCTGAAGGCCTGCACGCCGGCGGTCGTTTCCTCTTGTTGTGTGCGCTGTTTTCGGCGGGTTACGCGGTGGTTGCGGCAGCCACCATGAATTCAGTTTCGTCGGCATCGTTTGGCATGTTATGGGCCCGCTTTTCCGTATCAGAACTACTGGGTCTGCTGACCGCCGCGCCGGTGGCCTTGGCGCTTCTCCATCATCGGCCGACCTGGGACCAGCCGCGGGTCATTGCCGAATCACTGCTGCTCATGGGCGTGGTCATCGGTGGCACGCTGACCATTACCCTCTGTTACCTGCCCCTGGCGGCCGAGATTCTGCTGCCGACACTGACGATACCGATTCTTTTGTGGTCGGCGGTGCGCGGCGGCTCGCTGTTGACGGTGACCTTGGTGGCGCTGATCGCTCTCACCGCAGCCATATCGTACCCCAATTCCGACAAGAGCATCTTCATGTCTCACCTCACCCCGGAAACGCGGGTTCTGGTGCTGCAACTCTACCTTACGTTAATTGCCTTGTCGTCACTGATGCTGTGCGGCTTGCTGCAGGAGGTGCGCCGCACCGCCACCGAAGTCAGCAACAACGACCAACGTTTTGCCAGCATCTTTGCCCTGATTCCCGATCCACTGCTGATGACGCGCTTGTCCGATGGCAAGGTCGTCACCGCCAATGCGGCCGTGTGCGTACTCTTGGGGTGGAAACACGTGGATCTGCTTGGCCGTACGACTGTCGAGATCGGCCTGTGGCGCGATCTCGACAGCCGTGGAAAAATAGTCGCCAACTTGCGTAAAAATGGGGAATTTTCGTCATTAGAGCTGTCGAGCAGACATCAAAATGGCCAGGTCATCGATATGGAAGTATCAGGCCGCATTGTTCAATTCGCCAGTGAGGAGTGCATTCTCTCGGTCATGCGTGATGTTACGCAACGTCGTCAAAACGAACTCGGTTTACGTCATGCCAAAGACGCCGCCGAAGCCGCCGATCGCGCCAAAAGCGAATTCCTGGCGCACATGAGCCATGAGATCCGCACGCCGATGAATGGCATCATGGGCATGACCGAGTTGTTGCTCGATGGCCCGCTGGGCAAGGAAGACCGCGAAATAGCCGAAACCATACTGCATTCGTCGCGCAGCCTGCTGACGGTGATCAACGATATTCTCGACCTATCGCGTCTCGACGCCGATCACCTGCATCTCGAGGCCGCTGCCTTCAACCCGCGCCAAGTCGTCGGCGAAGTGGTGGCGTTGCTACGCCACACGGCCGAGCTCAAGCACATCACCATCATCAGCGAATTCCCCAGCGAGCTCAGCACGCTGGTCATGGGCGACGCGGTGCGCTTACGCCAAGTACTGGTCAATCTGCTTGGCAATGCGGTTAAATTCACTGCCAATGGCGGCAAAGTGAAGGTTACCGTCGAAATCGAACCTGCCCCCATCCCCCGTTGGCACTTCCGGGTCAAAGATAGCGGCCCGGGCATCCCTTCCGACTTGGTGCCACGGCTGTTCACCCCCTTCTTTCAAGCCGGCGATCTCTCAACCCGTCGTCACGACGGAACCGGCCTGGGATTGGCGATCAGCAAACGCTTGGTGAGTCTCATGGGTGGTGTCATCGGCGTCGACAGCCACCTAGGTGTCGGGAGCACCTTCTGGTTTCACGTTCCCTTGCCGTTGACGGTGACGCCGGCAGTGGAATCTGTTTCGGTTTGAGTCTCGGTTGAAGAAAGAGGCACTGTTTCCGCCGAATTCAGCCATTTCCCAGCTCGACTCCCGACCCACACGCGCAAGTCGTCGAAGGCGGTATAGGTGACCGGCACAAAGATCAGGCTCAACACCGTCGAAGCGATCAGTCCGCCCATCACCGTCACCGCCATGGGCGCGCGAAACGATGCGTCCGGCGACCAGCCAAGTACCACCGGTACCATGCCGGCGACCATCGCCAGCGTGGTCATGATGATGGGCCGGGCACGCGTGATACCGGCATTGAGCATCGCCGCCCGGCGTTCGAGGCCCTCGGCACGCTGCTGCAGGGCTTCGTCAACCAGCAGGATCGAGTTCTTGCAGACAATGCCCATGAGCATCAGCAAGCCGATCAACCCCGACAGATCCAAGGCCATTTGCGCCAGGCCGAGGCCGGCGACCGCCCCACCCAACGACAAGGGCAAGGCCACGAGAATGGTCAACGGCACGACCACGTCATGATAGAGCAGTACCAGCACAAAATAGACGCACAGCACGCCCAAGCCGAGGGCGACAATGAAACCCGAAAACAGCTCGGCCATCACCTCGGCATCGCCAGCCCGGGCCGCGCGGACTCCCGGAGGCAGGTTTTTCCACGCCGGCAATTCAGCTGCGGCATCTAGCGCCTCACCAAGCGTGGCATGGGCTGCCAAGTCGGCTGAAATCATCACCCGCCGCGAACGGTCATAGCGCTCGACGGTAGCGGCGCCGTCAGCCCAGGTGATCTCTGCCACGGCACTCAATGGCACGCTAGCGCCGGTGACCGTGGGCACGCGCAAGGCACGGATCTGATCGACGTCGCGGCGCGCACTGGCGGCCAACTGCACCCGTACCGGCAGCATACGTCCATCGAGTTCGAGGCGTGGCAACAAGGTGTCGTCTTCACCGAGCAGGGCGACTCGCACGACGCTGGCCAGAATCTGCGCATCAACCCCCAGACGGGCGGCGGCCTCGGCGCGCGGACGGATCTGCAGCTCGGGTTGCGGCTGGCTCGAGCCCAGGCTGACATTGGCCAACGACGGCAAGGTCACCATGGCCAATTGCAGGCGCTCAGCTGCAGCGGTGATATCAGCGCCATCGTCGGCGAGCAACTGCACCATTACCTCTTTCATGCCATTATCACCAAGAAAACTGAAGCGCTGATCGGGGATGCGCTGCAAGGCGGCACGCACGCGACCCTCAAAGCCCTTGGTCGAAACCTGCCGGTGTTCGGGTGACACCAGAGTAATGGTCAAGGTGGAGGTCGGCACTTCAATACGCGCGAATACCGAGCGTACTTCTGGCTGGGCGCGCAGCACCCTCGCCAGCCTCTGCACCGTCTGCTCGGCAGCGGCCAGGGTGGTGCCAGGAGTCAGCTCAATCTGGGCGATGCTTTGGCTGCGATCACTGGCGGCGACGAAACCCTGCGGCAAAAACGGCACGCCGCCAACCGATGCCACCAAGACTAAGACGCCGATGCTCAAAGTGGTTTTGCGATGATCGAGGCACCAGCCGAGAAACCGCTGATACCACTGGCCGAAAGCTCCTAGGCTGGCATCATGTGGTGGTCCCGGGCGCAAGAAATAGGCGCACATCAACGGCGTGACAAGGCGCGCCACCAACAATGACATGAACACCGCCACCGCCACGGTGATGCCGAATTCGATGAAGTATTTGCCGGCAATGCCGGGCATGGCGCTGACTGGCAAAAATACCACGACGATGGCGAAAGTGGTCGCCACCACCGCCAAGCCGATGCGATCGGCGGCGATCAGTGCCGCCCGCCACGGCGTCAGACCCAAACGTTGGAAGCGGACGATGTTCTCGATTTCGACGATCGCATCATCGACGAGGATACCGGCCACCAGCGACACCGCCAACAAGCTGACACCATTCAAGCTGAAGCCGAGTAGCTGCATCACCGCAAATGTCGGTATCACCGACAGCGGAATCGCAACTCCGGCAATGATGGTGGCCCGCCAATCGCGGAGGAAGATCAACACCACCAATACCGCCAGCGCCGCACCCTCACTCAGCGACAGCATGGCACTGTGAAACGAGTCGCGCGTCGGCTGCACCCAATCGGTGAGCTTGGTCAGCGTCAACCATGCATTCTTCTGACTCAGTTGCGCCAGACGTGCCACCACTTTTTCAGCCACCACCACTTCGCTGGCGCCTTTGGCACGGATGATCGAGAAGCCCACTACCGGCTGACCGTCGACCTGCGCCAAACTGCGCATCTCGGCCGCGCCATCGGTGATGCGCCCCAGCTCACCAAGGGTGGCAGTGCGTCCGCCCGGTAAGGCGATGCGTACCTGCGCCAACGCAGCTGCGCCGCTGATGCGCGTCGAATTGCTGATGCCGCCAAGATCATCAGCGCCGATGATACGCACCAGCCGTTCTTGCTGGGCACCCATCAGACGCCCACCCGGCAAATCCGCGACCGCTGCCCGCACCGCCCGGTCGATATGATCGACGGTAATGCCGAGAGCCTGCAAGCGCTCTGGATCCGGCTCAAGCCGGAGTTCACGACCGACTCCACCATCACGACGGATACTGGCGATGCCGGGAATGGCCAACAGTTCACGGCTGATGGTGTCGTCGACGAACCAACTCAACTGGTCATCAGTGCGGCCGGTGCCGGCCACCGCATAGGTGAGAATTGGCAAACCGGTGATATCGATGCGTTCGATCACCGGATCGCGGACGCCGGCAGGTAATTCGGCGCGCACCCGCGCCACTGCGTCGCGCACGTCATTGGCAGCGCGATCGACCGCTACCTCCAGTTGAAATTCAACCACCGTCACACTGCTGCCCGGAGCCACCGTCGATGTCTGATGTTTGACGCCAGCGATGCCGGCAATGGCGGATTCGATGCGTCGTGTTACTTGTCGCTCAAGATCCGCCGGTGCAGCCCCGACTTGAATCGCAGTGACACTGATGACCGGGATGACAATCGACGGCATGCCCTGCACCGGCAGACTGCGCCACCCGCCGATGCCCAGCACCAAGAGGAGCGTGAACAGCACCAGTGGTGCCACTGGTTGACGGATCGCCCAAGCAGAAATCGGCACCGGCATGGGACTTATTTCCCATCCGTCGGTGACAGCCGCTCAGGTAGAGGCAGGGCCCGAGGCACAGGCACAGGCTCCACCGCCACCAGAGCACCTTCACTGACGAACCCCGGCGCCAACGCTACCACACGTTGGCCGGCGGTCAGGCCGCTGGTGATAATCACCTGCTGGCCATCATCGAGACCGAGGGTCACCGCCACCTGGTGTGCATGGCCGTCATCTGCGATCACCACCACCTTCGCCTGCTCGTGATGACGGATCACCGCCGACAGCGGCACCACCAGTCCGCTGGCCGAGGCTATGCGTATGCGTACGCGCGCAGAGGCACCGATACGCCACAGGCTGGTGGGTGTCGAATCAGACGTTGATTCACTCAAGGTCACGCGTACCGCACCCAGCCGCGTGAGGCGGTCAACTGCCGGGTCGACGCGCCGTACCTGGCCATGCCAGGTGCCGCCGTCGTTGATTAAAATCACCGGCGCGCCTGATTCGAGATGGGCAAGGATGGTTTCGGGAACTTCAGCAGCGAATTCAACCACCGCATCAATGGCGATGCTCACCACCACGTCGCCTGGCAGCAGCACCTGACCGACGCGCGCCGGACGGGTAGCCACCAAGCCGCTGACCGGCGCCATCAGTTGCGTGCGTGCACCGGCCAGGGCCAGTTCTTCGCCGACGGTCACCAAGCGCGCCTGGTCGGCCTCGGCAGCAGCGAGGCCGGCCTTGGCCGCCGTCACCCGCGCCGCCAGAGCCAGCTGCGCAGCGCGCTTGACGCCGATGGTTTCAGCCGCGACAGAACGCTCTGCCGCCAAGGATTCGAGGCGTTCAACACTGCGCCCGGCTTCAGCGGCATCGGCATCGGCTTCAGCGACCTGCGCCGCCACCTGCGCCCGGGTCGCCGCCGCCCGGGAGACGTCGGCCGCGTGCTGGGCTTGGCGCAGGCGGACATTGCTGTCGTCGAGCACGGCGATGAGCTGACCCGCCACCACATGATCACCGACTTCAACCGCCAAACGGTTGAGGCGTCCCCCATCTCCCTCGACCGCCGCCACGGCCTCATTACGCGCTTCAAAGGTGCCGGCTAGCGACGCCCACTGTTCGACTGTGGCGGGCGTTACGGTCGCCACCGACACCGTCAAGCCGGAGGAATTCTCGGATACAGCGGACGACGGGCCGCAAGCACACATACCGGCCATGGTGATCAAAATGGAAAGCCATCGCAGGACACGCATAAGGGTCGCTACGCTAGTGCCCTTTTCAGGCGAGCGAATCCCTGAAAACGTTCAGACACGCGCCATAAAACCAGTCCATCGTTTCATCTTGATATAGCGATATGAACCTCCAAGCTGGGTACATGCGTCTGGATCATTTATTTGCTGAGCGGTCACGGACCCTCTCCTTTGAATTCTTTCCCACCAAAACAGACCGCTCATGGTCGACCTTGGAAGACACCATCGAAGCCCTGGCGCAACTGGGGCCCGATTTTGTCTCAGTGACCTATGGCGCCGGTGGCGGTACGCGCGCTAAGACCCGTGAAGTCATCGAGCATATCCAGGGAAAAACCGGTATCACCGCCATGGCGCACCTCACCTGCGTCAACGCCACGCGTGCTGAATTAGCAGCTTTGTTAGACGAGTACGCCGCTGCCGGAATCGAAAACCTCTTGGCCTTACGTGGCGATCCGCCCAAGGGCGAAAGCCGTTTTACCCCTACCGACGGCGGCTGCGCTTATGCCAAGGATCTGATCGATCTGATCCGCGCCGATGGACGTTTTGCCGTGCTGTGCGCGGCTTTCCCGGAAAAGCATCCGGACGCTGTCACCCGTGACGCCGACTGGCTGAATCTGCAGCAAAAATTAGCTGCCGGCGCCAGCGGCGCGATCACCCAATGCTTTTTTTCAGTCGCCGATTACTGCGCTTTGCGTGCGCGGATGCCGCAAGCGCGCATTATCCCCGGCATTTTACCGGTGACTGATTTCCACGCCCTGGTGCGTTTCTGCGAGCGCTGCGGCGCAACCGTTCCGTCAGCGTTGCGCGAACTGTTGGAACCTTTGGCCGCCAACAAGATCGCCGCCCGCCAAGCCGGCATCGCCTGGACGGTGTCCTTCTGCCGCGAGCTGCTGGCCTCCGGGGCTCCCGGCCTGCATCTGTATTGCCTCAACCGCTCCACCGCCACGGCTGAGATTGTAACCGCGCTGCGTTTGGCTGGTGATCTGTAAAGAGTATGCAACTGGCACGAACTGATCTCGACCGTCACTGCCGAATGCGTTGCATGCAAATACAGCTCTAGGAAATCTTTTTGTCATAGCAACCCAAGGCGCGTCTCAAGTGTTATCCAGTCTTGAATATCGCTTGCACTGATCCTATGCTCTTCAGCGAGCGCACACTTGCGCCCGGTCTGGACCTTGGTCACGACCCGGCAAAAGATCGCAATAGTTGTCATAGCAAGGATTTGGAGCACGCATGAGTTTGACCCTGGATTTTACGAACTGCCTCGCAGAAGCGATTGGCGCGACGCATGGCTTGACCAAGTCAGAGGTTGATACCCTCGTCGCCAAGTTCCCTAAACATCACGAAAACGTCGATGAACTGCGATCAACCGGTGAAAGCGGATTTTTCGATCTGCCTTACCAGGATACCACTGACCTCAAGGCGCTGATCAAAAAGCACCAGGGCCAGTGGGACAATCTGGTCATCATCGGCATGGGTGGTTCGGTGTTGTCGCCGCAGACCCTGTTCAAGGCCCTGACCCACAGCCAGCACAACGTGCTCGACTTGAAGGTTCGCGGCAAGGCGCCACGGGTGTTCTTCTTGAACAATCCGGATCCCAAGGCCGCGCAGGAGATGTTCGAAGTCCTCGACATCAAGAAGACGATGTTCCAAATCGTCAGCCGTTCGGGCGTCACGCCCGAAACCATGTGCATGACCCTGTGGTTGCTCGAGACCCTCAAGAAGAAGGTCGGCAAGACCGCTCCTGCCGAGCAGGTGATCATCACCACCGAGCCGACCAAGAGCCCGCTGATGGAAATCGCCAAGGCGGAGAAGATCTCCACCCTGCCGACGGCCCTCAATCTCACCGGCCGCTATGGCATCCTCGGCAACCAGAGCCTGTTCATGGCCGGCATGTGCAATCTCAAGATCGACGAGCTGCTCAAGGGCGGCGCCGATATGGACAAGCGCTGCCGCCATGGCGACCCGCACAAGAATCCAGCCTACATGCATTCGCTGGTGCACTACTTGCTGACCCGCAAGCGGCGCAAGACCATGCACGTGACCTTCAGCTTTTCCAATCGCGTCCATGCCGTCGGCGAGTGGTACAACCACCAATGCTCGGTGAGCCTGGGCAAGATGCTCAACCGCAAGGGCAAGGCCGTGCACGTCGGCCCGTCGCCGGTAGCGGCACTCGGCGCCTATGACGGCCAGGGCCAGCAGCAGCTCTTCTGCGAAGGTCCATTCGACAAGGTCATCACCTTCATCACCGTCAAAGACCACGGCGCGCAGGCACCGATTCCTCCGGCTTTTCCAAAGCTCGAGGCGGCTGCCTACCTCAAGGACACCTCATTCACCCAATTGCTGGACTATAGCTATTGGGGTGCCGAGCAGCACGTCACCCAAGCCGGGCGCCCGAACATGACCATCCAGATGGATACGGTCGACGAAGCGCACATCGGTGGCCTGGTGTACCTGCTGCAACTGTCGACCGCCATGAGTGCTGAGCTCTACGGCATCGATCCGTTCGATCAGCCGGGCGTCGAACACGGCAAGGCGGCGTCGATGGCACAGCTCGGCCGGGCTGGCTTTGAAGATCTCGCCAAGCGCTTGAAAGACTACAAGGCTAAGCCTCGCCGCACCTGCTGAGAGACGATTTCAACGCGTGAGTTGCATGGGGGCGCGGGCGGATGCCTGCGCCCCCCTTTTTTAAACGTGACTGTTTTTGACGTGACTGTTTGCTGTGAACTTTACGCGCTCACCCGCGTTGGACGGTACCGATGCCCCACGTAGCCGCCGTCACTGACCCTGAATTGCTCAAAGTCATCGACCCTGATGTGGCGTTGATGGAGCGCATCAAAAATGATGACCAAGAGGCGGTGATCGCCCTGGTAGAACGCTACCAGTCAGAACTTACTGGGTTTTTCTTTCATCTCAGCTGGGATCAACTAACCGCGGAAGAATTGGCGCAAGACGTATTCGTCAATGTCTATCGCGCCCGCGCCCGTTATACGGCGACTGCACGCGTGCGCACGTTCCTCTATCGCATCGCGCATAATTTGTGGATCGACCACCTGCGCCGCAGCCGCCGCCACCTCAGCCTGGATGCGGAGTTCGGCGAAGATGGGCCGCGCTTGTCAGACACCCTTTCGGCGCCTGAAGTCGTGCACCAAGCCGGGCGTGACATACAGATCCGCGCACGCATCCAACAAGCTTTGGAATTACTACCAGCCGGCCAGCGCGAAGTGTTCGTGCTGGCCAATAATCACGGCATGAAGTACCACGATATCGCCGCCGTACTCAGCATTCCCGAGGGTACCGTGAAAAGTCGTATGCATAGCGCGGTGCGCGCGCTGCGTGATGAACTCGCCGACCTGGTCGAGGAGGGGCAATGAGCACGTCGATCTCGACCCGCGCATCTGATAGCGATCCGTTGCTGCGCGCCATCGCCAGCGGCGACGAGCATTGTCCCGACGGCAAGGCCCTGGCGCAGCTCGGACGTTTGGTCCGTGGTCAGCGGCCGCTCGCCAGTGATCTGCGCGCCCGCGTAGAAACACACATAGCAATTGCCGAAGGGCAGCTCGCCAGTGATGACGACGAACGCATCGATCGCCTTTATGAGCACGACGGCAGCGATCCTGAACTGGCACGCATGCGTGACTTGTTCGCCGGAATTGGTCCACAGCCAGTTGATTTACGTACCCGTGTGCGGCGGCAGCTGCTGGCCTCGCAGCGCCTCGCTCCGGTGACCGTCGAAGCTCCGGTCAGCAGCCGCGCGCAAGCCGTCCAGGTGCATGTACGTCAACGCCGTCTGCGCATCATCACCGGCGTAGTCGTCGCACACGTGGCGGCGGTCTTGGTCGTCGCGGTGCTCTTTGCCAATCGCAACCAACAGCCGGTCAGCGACAGCAGCACATGGAGCAATACGGTGTCGCCGGTGCCACGCATCATCGAACGCGGACCACAGGACTGGACGCAGATTCCCGGTTCGGGCTTTGATCTCTTCGCTTTGCGGCGCAGCCCTGAACTGCGTGCTGCCGCCCGCATCCGCTTCAACAGCGAACGCTCGGCCGGCGCCGTGGCCTGCGGTTTACGCTGGCTGTTGACGCAGCAGGGCAGCGACGGCCGTTTTTCAACCGCACAAAACGCTGCCACTGAAACCCGAGACGCTGCGCTCTGCCGACAAGCCCTGGCCACCCTGGCGCTGTTGGGCGAGGGCGGCGGCACTACCTCAATCGATCGTGAGCGGATGCAAGCTGCCCAGCAGGCTCTGGCCGCCTTGACCCAGGCACCTCTGCTCGTCGACAACGATAGCTCATGGCAGGCGCGCTCACTGGTCGCCTTGGCGCGGGTCGAAGGTGCCTTGCTCGGTGCTTGTCCGCACGCTGTCGCCGACACCGCCATGCGTGATCTGGCCGAACGCCTCCCGGCCACGGCGATCGATGGCTTTGCCTTACTCGCCGTCGAGACCGCTCATCAAGGCGGCATCAGCGTGCCTCCAACCCTGCTCGAGCGCTCACGGCAGACCCTGCTTGCCCCAACCGACGCCAACGAACCCGATCTCGCGCGTTTGGGGCTGACGACCTTTGCCCGCGCCACCCTGGGCTATCGTGACAATCCGGCCACTACCACCCTCAGCGATGCGCTCGCCGGGCGAGTTCCGACGATGACTTCGCCAGCGGAACATCAGGGTTGGCTGTTTGCGACCTTGGCCCTGCGCGAAATGGGTGGTCCGGCCTGGGACACGTGGATCGCCGGTTTGCAGTCACGGGTGTTGCCGAGTTTTGTCGATGCCGGGCCTGGCATGGCCTATGTCGGGCTCGATCCCCTGCAGAGCGATGCCGTGTTGGCTACCGCAACTGCTGTACTTGAGCTGCAGGTGGCTTACCGCTATCTGCCCTTGAGCCGCTTTTGAGCCGTTGGAGAGCGAACCGCCAGCTCGACGCTCCGACCTATGCCGCCGGCTGGCCGAGGGTGCGCAGACGAATGGCGCTGGCTTCGTCTTTCAATTCGAGCGGCAGGTCGATGGTGAAGATCGAGCCTTCATTGCTGCTGCGCAGCTGCACCTCGCCGCCGAGCACTTCGCACAGGTGTTTGACAATTGCGAGTCCTAAGCCGGTGCCGCCGATGGCGCGGTTGCGATGCGCGTCGACGCGGTAGAAGCGTTCGAAGATCCGCGATTGGTGTTCAAGCGGAATGCCGATGCCGGTATCCTCGACGATCAGCTGCAGACGCTCGCCATGCACGGTCAGACGTACATGGACCTGGCCGTCGGCGCGGTTGTAACGCACTGCGTTGGATACCAGGTTGCCGATCAGCTGACGCACCAGTTCCGGATCGCAGCGACCGGGCAGCAGCTCGGGGCCGGCATAATGCAGCATCACCGGTTTGGCTGCTGCCGCCGCCCGGTGATCGTCCAAGACCGTGCGCGCCAGATGCGCCCAATCCACCGGCTCGCTGCGCACCAGCCAGGCCCCGTGCTCAAGCCGCGACAAGGTCAGCACGTCGCGTACCAGCTCGATCAATCGATTGCCGTGGCGAACAATGCCCTCGACCATCTGCTGCGCGACCGCCGGCTGCTCCAAGGCGCCGTCCAGCAATGTATCGCCATAGCCGATGATAGCAGTCAACGGGGTCTTCAGTTCATGGCTTACCGCAGAGAGGAAATCGCGGCGGGCGGCCTCGGCACGCATCAGCTCGGTGCGGTCGTGCAGCACCACCACCGAAATCCCGTCGCCGCCCTGAGCGACCGCCGCCTGCAAATGCCGACGCCGGTGTTCAAAGCGCAAGGTGCCCGCATCGAGATCATTATTTTCCGTCAGAGCGGTGATCGCCATGCCGACGACATCGGCTGAGAGGTAACGGTAATATGGTTGGCCGAGCACATCCGCTCCGCCGGCAGCAAATTGGCGATACGAAGCATTGGCGTAGACCACGCGATCCAACTGATCGATGCATGCAACGCCTTCTGACAATGAGCCGAGCGCGCCATCGAGGAGTTGCCGTTGTGCCACCACACGCTCTTGGCTTTCGCGTAAACGGCTGCCCAGATTATTCAGCTCATGGCCAAGGCGCGCAAAGGCGTCATTGCCCACCAATTGCGCACGGCGCGCGAAATCGCCGGCTCCGAAAGCACGGCTGACCTCGACCAGGTCTGCGACGCGTTCGCGGCTACGCCAGGTATACACCAGCAAGGCCAGCCCGCCGCCCAAGACCACCACGGCAGTAGAGAAGATGACCGGCAGACTCAGGCGCTGCACGAGGCTGTCTTCCACCGTCAAAGGCGCGGCGATACGCAAGATAACCCCGTCGTGCAGCAGCTTACCGGCGTACAGATAATCATGGTGCGTGGTATCGCTCAGGCGCCTGGCGATGGCAAAGCCATCACGCCGCGCCAATATCACCTCCGGACGGTCATTATGATTGCTCATCATATGCTCATCCGCCGAACTGTCGTACAGTACCCGACCATCATTGGCGATCAGCGTCAGACGTCGATCACCGGCGAGCTTGGCCTCGGGCAGACGTCCACCGCCGTCGACCAGCAAGGCCAATAACTCGCACTCCACTCGCAGCTGGCTGGTAAGGCCGCGTTCGATTTCACCAGATACCACATGGTATTGATAAGTCAGGGTGACGCCGGCGACCGAGAGAAGAACCAATCCTGCTGCTAGCAGCCAACTGATGCCTGAAGTGAGTGTACGCATGCAGCAGAGCTAATCGATCAACTGGCAGAGGAGAAGTGGGAGCCGGCGCTGCTTATGCTTCTTCACGCACACCTAATTCGCTGAAGCGGTAGCCGACGCCGCGCACTGTTTCGATGAAATGATCATACGGCTCGATCTTGCGCCGCAGATTACGTACATGCACATCAATGGTGCGATCAGTGACGACGCTTTCGCCATCACCGATGCGGTCGAGCAGACCATAGCGCTCATAGGCCACTCCGGCGTGCGACGCCAGGTAATGGAGCAGCTTGAATTCGGTGAGGGTCAACGGCACCACCTGTTCATTGACCAACACCCGATGGCGCACCGGATCGATCACCAGGGTCTGGAATTGCAGGCGCCGTCGTTCGGCGTCGCCGCTTTCGTCGCGCGCGCGCAATAACCGCACTTTGATGCGCGCCATCAGCTCCTTGATACGGAAAGGCTTGGTCACGTAATCATCGGCGCCCAGGCCCAGACCGATGACCACGTCGCTCTCTTCACCCTTGGCCGTCAACATGATTACCGGCAGACCCGCCAGGCCGGAATCAGCACGGATCACCCGGCACACCTCTAAGCCGTCGCGATCCGGTAGCATCAGGTCAAGCAGCACCAGATCGATCGTGCTACGCCGCAGTTCGTGCAGTCCGTCGTTGCCGGTGGATGCCACCAAAACCTGATGCCCGTCTTTTTCCAGATTGAAGCGCAACAAGGTCTGGATGTCGGGTTCATCTTCAATGACCAGGATACGTGCCATGGGAATTACCGGAGGTCTTCGTGGTGATGGCGGATCATCTGGCCTTTGTGAACATAGACCGATTCCTCGGCAATGGCCACGGCAATGTCGCCGATGTGTTCAAGATGCGCCACGGCGCGCAGCAGATGGGTGTATTCGCGGATTTTTTCCGGGGTGCGCACCATGCTCTCCTGGATTGATTCGTAACACAGCTTAGTCAGGTGGTCGGAACGGTCTTCCTGCGTGATGATGGTCTTCGCCAGCTCGGTGTTTGAACTGACAAATGCCTCCATGCAGCCGTGCATCATCTCCTTCACCAGTGCCCCCAGCTCTTCGAGATGCGCCGGATTTTCGACCGGCGTGTGCTTGGCGATCCACGTCGCACGCTTGGCAATGCTTTCGCAGAGATCACCGACCTGTTCAAGGTTCGAACAGATGTGCAAGGCTGAAATCAGCAGGCGCAGATCGCTGATCATCGGCTGCTGCAGGGCCATGATGCGATGGGCGCGTTCTTCGATTGCCGAATCCATGGCATCAAGGCGCTCTTCAAGCAGGCGCGCCTGTTCACGGGCTTCGACGCGTGGTTTGAGGATCGCTTCGACGCAGGCCGACAATGATTGCTCGACGAGGTTGCCCATGCCCACCAGCGAACGTTTCAGCTCGGCGATCTCGAGTTCAAAATGGCGGAAGTTGTTCATGGTCATCCTTAACCAAAGCGGCCGGTGATGTAGTCTTCGGTCTGCTTCAAACTCGGATTGGTGAATATTTTCAAAGTCGTATCCAACTCAATCAGTTTACCCAGATAGAAAAAAGCCGTCAGATCGCTGACCCGCGCCGCTTGCTGCATGTTGTGGGTGACGATCACGACGGTGAATTCCTTTTTCAATTCGAGGATCAGTTCCTCGATCTTGCCGGTGGCAATCGGATCCAGGGCCGAGCACGGCTCGTCCATCAGCAACACTTCCGGTTTGACGGCGATGGCGCGGGCGATGCACAAACGCTGCTGCTGGCCACCCGACATGCCCAGGGCGCTGGCTGACAGGCGATCCTTCACCTCGTCCCACAAGGCCGCGGCGCGTAGCGCGTGCTCGCAGGCGGCATCGAGCGTCACCCGCTCGCTGACCCCGGCTACGCGCAGGCCATAGACGACATTCTCGTAGATGCTCTTGGGAAATGGATTCGACTTCTGGAAGACCATGCCGACGCGTTTGCGCAGCGAGGTCACTTCCAGATGCGGATGATAGATGGTGTCGCCGCCGATGGTGATGTCGCCCCGGTGGTGAGCGCCGTCGACCAGGTCATTCATGCGGTTGATGTTGCGCAGCAGGGTCGACTTGCCGCAGCCCGATGGCCCGATGAAGGCCGTGACCTGCTTTTCGGGTATTTCCATATCGACCTGATGCAGGGCATGATGGTCGCCATACCAGAAATCGAAATTGCTGACGCTGATGTAACCCTTTTCTGGTTTTACAGCGCTTACCGAGCCGGCTGTTGGTGGAAGCGTGGTTAGAGCGGCCATGAGTGCACCTTAGAAAGCAGACGTTTTGAATTTTTTGCGCAGGCGTTCACGCAACAGGATCGCCGACAGGTTCATCACCAGGACCAGCAAGATGAGCAGCAGGGTGGTGGCGTACACCGCCGGCCGAGCGGCTTCCGAATCTGGCGATTGGAAGGCCAGGTCGTAGATGTGGAAACCAAGATGCATGAATTTTTGATCGAGATGAATAAACGGATAATCGGTATTGATGGGCAGGGTTGGCGCCAGCTTGACCACTCCGACCAGCATCAGCGGTGCAACTTCGCCAGCACCTCGCGCCATGGCGAGAATAGTGCCGGTGAGGATGCCAGGCACCGAGGCGGGCAGGACGATGCGTTGGATGGTTTGCCATTTCGATGCGCCCATAGCTAGGCTGGCTTCTTTCATACCGCGCGGCACGGCGGCGATCGATTCTTCAGTGGCCACGATCACTACCGGCACGGTCATCAGCGCCAAGGTAGCCGCCGCCCACATGATGCCGCCGGTGCCGAAGGTCGGCGTCGGCAGGTTGTCACTGAAGAGAAAGCGATCGATCGAACCGCCACACAGATAGACGAAGAAACCCAGTCCGAAGACACCGAAGACGATCGACGGCACGCCTGCGAGGTTGTTGACGGCGATGCGCACGCCGGTGACCAGTGGCCCCTGCTTGGCGTATTCCCGCAGGTATATCGCTGCCAGGACCCCGATCGGCACCACCGCCACCGACATCAACAAGGTCATGGCAAAGGTGCCGAAGATCGCAGGGAAAATGCCGCCTTCGGTATTGGCCTCACGGGGATTCTCGCTGATGAAGCTCCACAGGTGATGACCGAAAGCTGCCAAGCGCGAAGTGAAATCCATACGGTTCGGCCATGACACGGCGACGATCTTGCCGAGGCTGATGTCTTTGGTTTCGCCGCTGGCCAAGCGGATCGACAGTTTATGCGCCACCTGCTGAACGCGCAGGGCGCCGGCCTGCTTGGCCAATTCCTGATAGTCACTTTTCAAGCCGGTGATCTTGGCCAAGACCGCTTCCTGCTGCTGGGTGGGCAATTTCTTGCGCTCGATCTCCAGGCCTTGGATAGCGCGTGCGTTGTCACCGATCTTGCCTTTTTCCAGGTGGCGGATCTCTTCCCAGCGACGGTTGGCTTCACTGACCAGACGCTGCAGTTCACTTTCAAAACGCGAGTCTCCGGCGGTGATCGTCTCGATCTTCTTATCGGCGCTGCGCACCTTCAAGCTCAGCGGATAGCCAATGGCATTGCCGTATTCCAGGCGCTCGATGTCGATCAGTGCCTCGGGCTGGCGTTCTTCGCTGATGGCCGTGGCCTCGATGAAACGGAAGGCGTTTTTATAGACGTCCTTATTGCCGGTGAAGATCTGCACTTCGTGCACCGGTGCGCCACCCGGCGAGCTGGCTGCATGCGCCAGGCGCGAGACCACCGCGCCGGCGATGACCGAGGTCTTTTCGCCCTCGATGAGGGTGAACTCGCTGATGCGCTTCGGCCAGAACACCGACAGGCCATTGGAGACGATGACCCACAGCAACAGTCCGGCCATCGTCAACGACACAGCCAGACCCATGCCGGTCAACCACACCTGCGCCTCGCCTTTGACTTTTTGCGGTGAAAATTTATGCGACTGCGGAAGCAAAGTATTCATACCGTTTTGTATTTCTCACGCAGCCGGGCACGCATCAGTTCCGCCACGGTGTTGACGGCAAAGGTGAAGATGAACAGCAGCATGGCGCCGAGGAACAAAGCCCTGAACAGGGTGCTGCCGTGCGGCGCTTCAGGGAGTTCGACGGCGATATTGGCCGACAGGGTGCGCATGCCGTTGAAGACATTCATGTCGATGATGCCGGTGTTGCCGGTGGCCATGACCACAATCATGGTCTCACCGATGGCGCGCCCCAGGCCGATCATCAGAGCGCTGAAAATGCCTGCAGAAGCGGTCGGCACCACCACGCGGATGGCGGTTTGCCAGCGGCTGGCACCCAGGGCCAGGGAAGCCGAGCGTAAATTCGACGGCACGTTCGACAGCGCGTCTTCGGCAATGGTGAAGATGATTGGAATCACCGCAAAGCCCATCATTACGCCGACCACCAAGCTGTTGCGCTGCTCATAAGGCAAGCCGGTGGTCACCGTCCACCAGCGGCGGAAATCGGCAATCTGGGCGCCGTCATCCAGGGTGACGGTAAAGATACCGCGCTCGAGGGCCGGACCGAGACTCCACGCTATCATCGACACGGCGATAAGCAGCGGTACCAGCGCGATAAACTCCAAGCCCTGCGGAATCCGCGCGCGAACGGCTGGCGAAAAACGCGACCAGCCGAAACCCACCAGGCAGGCCACGGTTGGGACCATCAGCAGGACCAGGAGCACCGAGGGGAAACGCTGCTCGATGATCGGCGCCAGCCACAACGCGGCTAAGAAACCGAGCACCACCGATGGCAGCGAGGCCATGATCTCAACCGTCGGCTTGACCACTGATTTAAAGCGCTGGTGCATAAATTCCGCGGTGTAGATCGCCGCCAACAGGGCTACCGGCACGGCGAACAGCAGGGCGTAGAAGGTGGCCTTCAAGGTGCCAAAGATCAGCGGTACCATCGACAGTTTCGGCTCGAAGTCATCGGTGCCACCGGTTGATTGCCATTCATACTTTGGCTCGGCAAAGCCTTCGTACCACACCTTGCCGAAGAACGCCCGCCAACTGGCTTCCGGGTGCGGATCATCAAGGCGATAACTGCGCAGCTGCTGGTCCTCGCCCAGCAGCACCATGCGCGTGTATTTCGAATTGATCACGCCGAACATAGGAGCACAGGCGAGATCATCGCTCCAGCGGGTCGCGGCACTGGTGCCGTAACGCAGGCTGATGTGGTGCCCGCTGCCGAGCAGAAAGGCTTTGTTGCGCACACTGATCGCCGAAAAACGTGCGCCGGCTGGCAACGGCTCGAATTCCTTGGTCAGGCCGAAACGCCGCGCGTCATCACCATGATGGATGAACAGGCTGAATTGCCGGTTGATGCCTTCTGGATTGGTCATCACCAGCGAGACATCACCGAGCAGGAAGAACATGCCGCTGATGTGCTGATCCTTAGCATCAGAAAAGGGCCTGAAAACCTGGCGGACGGTAAAATGGTTACCGCTGCGGTAGAGATAGGTGATGTCGCCGGTGGCCGAGGCGACGACGATGGAATCGAGGTGTTCGTCGACCAGCACCTGCTCGGGCTTGCCGGTGATCAGCGACGTGAGGTCGACAGGCGCCACCGTGGCACCGTATTGTACCAGCAAGCGCCGTTCGTCCTGATGCTCGACGATGGCGGCAACCAGGCGATCGTCATTCAATTCTGCCCAGCCGACCGCGGTCACGGCCTCATCGGCAGTGCCAACGCTGAGCGCTGAGCCAGCTGTTACCTGCGACACCACCTGACGCATCCCATCAACCATTTTCGCAGTTGAAGCAACCGTCAGCGGGATCACCGCGCCATGCACCGTGCCCAGCGCCACGCGCTGATGTTTGACGTCATAGCTGGCGACATTGACACTGTGACCGGCACTGAAATTTCCAGCGTCGATGGGCGCTCCGCCATTGGCGAAAATAAGCTTGCCGTCATTGGCTACGACAAAGGGATTATCGCCCCATTCATCGGTGCCTAAAGCGACCACTGCCGAGCCTGGAGTCAGCAATGCACTGACATCCACCTCGCGATGGTCAGACAGGGCCTCGACCTGGGCGCCGCGAAAAAGCGGCAGTACTTGCCAGAGAATGAAGATGCAGATGGCGAACACGGCAATGATGATGCCGATGCCGCCGATCTTGATGAAGCTGGTCATGAAGCGATCGACCAGCAGGGTCGATCGCGGCGTGGTAAAACGTTCGGGAACAGGTGCACTCGGCGTTTTCGCAGCCGGGGCATGTGTTAAAGCTGGCACAGAGTCTCTCAATGGTCAGCGTGAAAAAAATAAACCGTTGCTAGCACGGTCAACAACGGCGGACGCGCTTACTTGCTCAGTTCAGCCAGCGATTGAGTGACGGCTTCGACGGTCAATGGGTAGTATCCATCTTTGACAACGATGTCCTGGCCGTCTTTCGACAACACATACTTCAAGAATTCCAAGGTCAGGGTATCGAGCGGCCGACCGGGAACCTTGTTGACATACACGAATAGAAAGCGCGACAGTGGGTAGGTCCCGTTGAGGCAGTTGGCGTACGAGCCTTCGACCAGCTTGTCGGGGCTTTCGCCCAGCGGCAGCGCCTTGACGCCAGCAGTGAGGTAGCCGTGGCCGCTGTAGCCGACCGAAGCCAGGTCGGAGCTGACGCCCTGCACCACGCCAGAAGAACCCGGCTGCTCTTTGACCGACGATTTGTAGTCCCCCTTCTTCAGCGCTACTTCCTTAAAATACCCATAAGTTCCCGAAGCGCTGTTACGGCCGTACAGACTCACCGGCTTGCTCGCCCAGGTGCCGGTGAGGCCAAGATCACCCCACGACCTGAGGTCTTTGCCACCCTGCTTGAAAGTCGATGAGAATAGGCCGTCGACCTGGGCCATGGTCAGGCCGGTGAGTGGATTATCCTTATGCACGAACACCGCTAGGGCGTCGATGCACACCTTGACCTGGGTCGGCTTGTAACCGTATTTTTTTTCAAAAGCGTCGATCTCGTCCTTCTTCATTTCGCGGCTCATCGGACCGAGCTGGGCGGTACCTTCGATGAGGGCGGGAGGCGCGGTGGTCGAGCCCTTGCCTTCGATCTGCACGTTGACGATCGGGTACGCCGTGGCGAAGCCTTCAGCCCAGAACGTCATCAAATTATTGAGGGTGTCCGAGCCGATCGAATTGAGGTTGCCGGACACCCCTTCGACATTGGCATAGGCAGGAATTTTTGGGTCGATTTCGACTTCACTGGCATGCATGCCAACAGCGATGACGAGGGCGCCAACCACTGACAAGGCACAAGTGGATCTGAAACAAGTAGACCTGAAACAAGTGGACCTGAAACAAGCTGACCAAGCACGAAATGACGTAACGAGCGACGGTGCGGACATGGGACGGTTCCTGAGGGGTTTGTCCCCAGAAGCGTCTGTCCGATTGTTAAGATTGAGTGAAATCCAAGTGAACAGCGGTGGTCGCCGCCGACACGGCGTCTAATGGCTGAATATCGTTTCCAGGGCCCATAAGCATGCAGCTGCCATGAGCGCACTCGCCGGCAGGGTCAAGACCCATGCCACTAAGATATTCGAAACCACACCCCAGCGCACACCGCTGACCCGTTTGCCAGCCCCGACACCAAGGACGCAGGCGCTGATGCAAT
>JAYVTR010000214.1:0-11719 GCA_043788625.1 Planctomycetota bacterium | reverse complement strand
GCCATGCGGCGGCATCCGGCGCCTGGCAGCTGACCCACTAGCGTCGTTTTTAGCATTTTTTTTGAGATGAAGAGTTGGGTTTTTACCTATGTTATGTGTGACTTGGTTGGTTCATTTTTCTCGAGTGAGTGTCCTCGCGGTCGCCATGGTGGGTGCGGCATGTGGCGCGACCAATGATTTTACCCCTGGCTCAGGTGATTGGAATTCCGCTGGCAATTGGTCGCTGGGAACGGTACCGCAGCTGAGCGAGGACGTGACCATTGGGGCGGGAAAAACCGTCACCGTCTTGGGCGCCGCCAGTACGCAGGCCATCTACGCCAACTCCATCACGATTGCCGCTGGCGGCGCCTTGCAGCTCACCAGCGGCACGGCCACCGACGGCGTCGAATTGACCATCGCCACCAATCTTACCATCAATGGGCAGATGACCGCCGGCGGGGCCCTCAACGGGGTCAAGGCTGAGATTGTCTTCACCAATGGCGCGCCGCAGATTAGCGGCAGCGGTATGATGACGTTTGGCGACAGCGCCTTCTCCACCGGCGCCAATGGCATCATCGTGCAGGACAACGCTGCGTTGACTCTGGGCGGAACCATCACCGTTGCCGGCACCGCCTGGGCCATCCATCAAGCCAACGCTGCCGATGGGACCACGCTGTCGGCCGTCGTCACCATCGGCAGCACCGCTACGATGACGGTCCCCAGTGGGACGCTGAGCCTCAATGACGGCATCAATCTAACTAATCGCGGCGCGCTCAACCTGGGCAGTGGCGCGAATGTCATCTATGATTCGAACCAGTACTCGGATTTCACGCAGACCGCCGGCGGCCATCTCAACTGGACCCTCAATGGCAATTCGCTGAGCGCCTTCCTGTCGCCGTATTCAGTGCATCTGGCAGGTGAGTTGGCCCTCACCCGTCCGAGCACCTATTTCCCCTCCGCCGGCGATACCGTCACCCTCTTCAACCTCGTCCAGTCGAATATGATCGGCGACTTCACCACCTTCACCCGCGCCACTGATTTCTCCAACGATTTCGTGCCCGCTACGCGCACCTATGCCTTCGCCTTTTTGCGTGATCCGCAAATCATCACTTGGTCCCAGAGCATCCCTACGCAGGCGATCAACGGCGCGAATGTCGATCTGATGGCGATGTCTAATGCCAGCAGCAGCAGCGTCACCTATGTCACCTATACCGTAGCCTTGGCCAGCGGCGGCGCGGCCAGTTCGACCATCATCCCCAGCTCGGGGCCTGGCGTTCGTGCCCAATTGCATCCGGGCTCTGCCAGCGAAAGCATCATTATAACCGCTCATGCCCTGCGTACCGGCAACTATGACGACGCCATGCCCATCAACTCGGCGGCGATCTCGATTTCAGCGGGCCTGCAAACGCAAACCATCACCTTCGATGCGCTCAGCCCGCTCTCTTTGGCTTCGCCGACGCGAGCATTGGTTGCATCCGCCACGTCAGGATTGGCCATTTTCTACCTCACAAGCAACACTGCCATCGCCACCGTCGATAATACCGCCCACACCGTCACCGCCATCGCGCCGGGGTTGGTCGACATCACCGCCTGTCAGACGGGCAATGCCACCTACGCCTTTGCCCCCAGCGTCACGCGCAGCCTTTTGGTCACCAGTCCATTGGCCCAGACCATCACCTTTCAGATCAATGGTGGCGCACCCATGTCATTGGCCATCGGCACCAGCATCACCCTCACCGGCACCAGTTCCGCGGGCTTACCGCTGACATATACGTCGAGCGACGCCAGCGTCGCTAGCATCGCAGCCTCTGTGCTCACCGCCCTGTCGATCGGCACGGTGACCGTTACCGCCAGCCAAGCGGGGGACGCCACGCACGCCCCTGCCGTCTCGCAGACCAGCACCGCCGTCATCGTTACCGAGACCTCCGCCAGGACCATCGAATCGACCGTCAGCAGTGGCACGTGCGGTGCCGGTGGCGGCGTGGCCTTGATCCTGGGGGCTTTGCTTCTGGGTTGGCGCCGACGCGCCTAGCATGTGCCGTCTCGCGTGGTCGACCTGGGTTCGTTGCGTAGGCATCTTGGCGCTCACCGCGGTGATGGCCTGTGGGGCAACCAATGATTTCAACCCGGCCACCGGCGATTGGAACAACGGCTCCAACTGGAGCCTGGGCCACGCACCGTTGATCAGCGAAGACGTGACCGTTACGGCGGGCAAGACCGTGAGTGCCACTATTACCGCCAATCAGCTGAGCCTGGCCGCGCGTTCGCTGACCATTGCCAGCGGCGGAGCCGTGCAGCTGAGCAGCGGGACCACTACTGATTTCGTGGAATTGACCATCGCTACCAATCTGACCGTGTATGGTCAGATGATCGTCGGCGGCGGCGTAAATGGCTGTGGAGCACAGCTCACTTTCACTGATGTAGCGCCGCAAATGAGTGGCAGCGGCATCGTGACCTTCGGCAACAGCACGGCCAGCGCCGGCGCCAATGCCATCTTACTGCAAGCCAACGCTACCTTGGCCATCGGCGGCACGTTGTCCGTCGCCGGTACGTCGTGGACCATCGATCAAGCCACACCTGCCGATGGCACGGTTTTACCGGCACTGGTCACTATCGCCAACACCGTCTCGGTAACCATTGCCAGCGGCTCTTTGCACCTCAACAACGGCATTAATCTGACCAATAACGGCACCTTGGCCTTGGGCGTTGGCGCGAGTCTCACCTACGATGCCAATGGCTATTCCGACCTGACGCAAGGTGCCAGTGGAAGCCTTGCCTGGGCGGTGAATGGCAGCGGCCTGAGCGCCGTCTTCCTGCCGTATTCCGTGCACCTCGCGGGAACCTTGAACGTGATTCGTGCGAGTACCTATTTCCCATCCAACGGCGATGCTTTTTCACTGCTGAATCTGGTGCAGTCCAACATTATTGGAAATTTTACGACCTTCACCGGTACTGCGGATTTCACCAATGATTTCGTGCTGTCGTCGCGCGCATATGCTTTTTCGTTCCGCCTTGATCTGCAAACCATTACCTGGTCGCAAATTTTTTCCCTGCAGGCCGTCAATGGCGCCAATCTCAATCTGTCGGCGCTGTCGGATGCCACCAACAGCGTCAGCTATGTCACCTATACCGTAGCCCTGGCCAGCGGCGGCGCCGCGTCCTCGACCATCATCCCCAGCAGCGGCCCAGGGGTACGCGCCCAGCTGCATCCAGGGGCAGTCGGTGAAAGCGTCATCATCACTGCCCATGCCGCGCGCACCGCCAACTACGACGATGCCATGGCGGTGAGTTCGACGACCATCCGCATCGCTTATCCGGTCAATGTTGCAATCACCACGCCGAGCAGCGGGTTCACTTATGGTGACGTGTTGGCTGCGACTACCACGCCGGCCACCACCGTCACCTGGAGCACCACCAATGCGGCGGTCGTCGCCATCACCAATGGCGGCGCGACGGCAACGGTGATCGGCATCGGCAGCGCTTCGGTGACGGCGACCGGCGCGGCTACCAGCAGCAATGTGGTGGGTTCAGCAACCCTGGCTCTAGGCACCATCAACCCCAAGGTCATCACCGTCACCGTCGTCAACCAGGCGCGTTATGTCGGTGATGCGAACCCGGCCAATTCCTTCACCGTCAGCGGGCTGGTGAACAACGACACGGCGGCCATCCTGGGTACGCCTACCTATGCCGGCAGCGGCACCCTCGTCAATTCTTCAACCGCTCCCGGCAATTATCCCCTCACTGTCAGCTTTGCGGCCAACGCGAAATACAGCATCACCCTGGGCGCCGCCGCCAGCCTGACGATTTCGCCGCTGCCGTTGGCGCAACGCATCACCTTCGCCAGCCTGGCCGATCTCACCTTGAGCACGCCCACGCGCGCCCTGGGCGCCAGTGCCTCATCGGGTTTGGCGATCACGTACACTTCAAGCAACACCGCTGTGGCGACGGTGAATAACACCACCGGTCAGGTCACCGCTGTGGCGGTGGGCTCAGTCATCATCACTGCCGCACAGGCCGGCGATGCGACCTATGCCGCGGCAACCTCGGTCGCTCAACCAATGTTGGTCACCAACCCGCAACCACAGACGATTTCATTTCAGGTGAACAGTGGCGCCGCTTTATCACTGGTCATCGGCAACGGCCTCGATTTCACCGGCAGCAGCACCTCGGGCCTGGCGCTTACCTATACCTCAAGCGATCCGACGGTGGCGAGCGTGAGCGGGTCGCATCTTACCGCACTCGCTTTCGGTTCCGTGACCATCACCGCGACGCAGGCTGGCAACGTCAATTTTTTCGCCGCCACGCCGGTGATCAGCAGCACGCTCACCGTCATTCCGCTGGCGCAAACCATCACCTGGTCGCAGATCATCGGCATCCAGCCCGTCAATGGCGCCAACCTCGATCTGACGGCACTGTCAAATGCCAACAGCAGCTTCGCCTACGTCACTTATACGGTGGCCCTGGTCGGCGGCGGGGCCGCGGCCTCGACCATCGTCGCCAGTACAGGCCCAGGAGTCCGCGCCCAATTGCATCCGGGCGCGGCCAACGAGTCCATCGTCATCACCGCCCACGCCGCTGCGACGGGGAACTATGGCACGGCCTTGCCAGTAAGCCTGCCGGCGATCACCATCGCTTCACCCGCTGTGGTCGCGATCACCACTCCCGCAGGTGGCTTCACCTATGGCGATGTGCTGATGGCAATGGCGACGCCTACAACCGCCATTACCTGGAGCACGACCGATGCCACGGTCGTCAGCATCACCAGCAGCGGCACGACGGCGACGATTGTTGGCATGGCCGGTGGCAGTCCAAGCAGCGCCTCGGTGACAGCGACGGCAGCCGTGACCAGCCTCAACACAGCCGGTTCAGCGACCTTGGCCCTGGGCAGCATCCAGCGCAAAGCCGTGACGGTCACCGTCACTAATCAAGCGCGTTACGTCGGCGGGACTAATCCAGCGAATGCTTTTACCGTCAGCGGGCTGGTTAATGGCGATACCGCAGCTGCGCTGGGGACTCCGACTTTTTCCGGCAGTGGCACCACTGCCGATGCCACGACCGCTATCGGCAGTTATCCACTGAGCGTCAGTTTCTCCGCCAACGCCAATTACGTCATTGCCTTTGGCGCCGCTGCCAGCCTGACCATTTCAGCGGTACCGCTGCTGCCACAAACCATCACTTTTCCCGCTCAGGTGTTTTTGCCTCTGCAGCAACCGACGCGGGCCTTGGGGGCCACAGCCTCGTCCGGTTTGGCAATCACCTATGTCTCGAGCAATACGGCGGTGGCGACGGTAAATAATACCACCGGCTCTGTCACCGCCGTAGCCGTGGGTTCGGTCGACATCACCGCCTCGCAGGCTGGCGATGCCACGCATGCGGTGGCCACGCCAGTGACGCAGGCCCTGTTGGTCACCAGGCCGGTGGCGCAGACTATCACTTTTCAGATCAACGGTGGTGGGGCGACGGCCGTGGTCATCGGTGATGGCCTGACCCTCGCAGGTAGCACCACCTCGGCTCTGACATTGATCTATACCTCGAGCGATCCGACGGTGGCAACCATCATCGGTACCCGCCTGACCGCCGTTGCCGTCGGCACCTTTTACGTCATTGCCAGCCAGGCCGGCAATGCCAATTTCCTACCGGCTGTGCCGGTCAATAGCAGCCCACTGACGGTAATCGCCGCACCAGCTGCCAATCCCACCGATCTCACATTGGTCAGCGCCGGCGGCGGCGGCTGCGGAGCGGGTGGGGGCGTGGCCTTGATAATGGGTGCGTTGGTTTTGGGGTGGCGGCGGCGCACCATCACCTGCTGAGGCTGACGAGTCCAAATCTCTAGGCTCTTGTAAGGCATAGTCGAAATAGGGGAAGAGCCTATTTAAAATGAGATTTGCACTCATGCTGATTTACATAAATTATTGCTGCTCATGCACCTAGAGCGACCCCGCTGGGGGTTTATGAAAAATTTCCGCTCAATAAGTGATCATTCGCATCCTAGAAAGCACGGCGGACTTACTTACGGGGTCAGCAGCCCGCAAAGGGTTACAAAATGTACCACTGATCCGCTGGCATGAGATGTGCCATTGCCTCTCTCTCAACCAGGAGCGGGCATGAACAGCAAAACAGTGGTAGTGGTGGGCAATGGCATGGTCGGACACAAGTTCATTGAGACGATGATCAGTCGCGGTGAGCAGCTCAACTGGAGCGTGGTGACGTTCTGCGAAGAGCCGCGCCTGGCCTATGACCGCGTCTACCTGTCGTCGTTCTTTGCCGGCAAGACGGCCGAGGATCTGTCACTGTTGCCGAGGCCGACTTATTACGCCGAGAACGGCATCACCGTGCACCTTGGCGACAAGGTGGCGAGCATCGACAAGGCAACCAAGACCGTCACCAGTGCCAAGGGCGTGGTGATCGCGTACGACAAGCTGGTGCTGGCCACCGGCTCGTTCCCCTTCGTGCCGCCGGTCACCGGCCGTGATGCCACCGGCTGCTTCGTCTACCGTACCATCGAAGACCTCATCGGCATGCAGCATCATGCCAAGTCGTCGCAGGTCGGCGTGGTCATCGGCGGCGGCTTACTGGGTCTCGAATGCGCCAGCGCCCTCAAGAACATGGGCCTTGAGACGCACGTCGTCGAATTCGCGCCGCGCTTGATGACCGTCCAGGTCGACGACGGCGGCGGCGCGATCCTCAAGCGCAAGATCGAATCGATGGGCGTGAAAGTCCATCTCAACAAGAACACCTCCGAGATCGTCAAAACTGCGGACGGCCGCATCGACAAGATGACCTTCGCCGACAAGAGCGAGCTGAAGACCGACATGATCGTGTTCAGCGCCGGCATCCGCCCGCGCGATGAACTGGGCAAGTCGACCGGCCTGGTGATGGGCGAACGTGGCGGCATCAATGTCGATGATCACTGCGTCACCAGCGATCCCGACATCCTCGCCATCGGTGAAGTGGCGGTGTACAAGAAATTCATCTATGGCCTGGTCGCTCCCGGCTACCACATGGCAACGGTCGCCGTCGACACCATCACCCAGAAATCCGCGCCAGCGACCTTCACCGGCTTCGACATGAGCACCAAGCTCAAGCTGATGGGTGTGGATGTCGGCTCGTTCGGCGATGCCATGGGCAGCACGCCCGGCTGCCACGTGGCCAGCTTCACTGACTCCAATGCCGAGGTCTATCGCAAGCTGGTGCTCTCGGCCGATCGCAAGACCTTGCTCGGTGGCGTGCTCATCGGCGATACCTCGGCCTATGGCACGCTGCATCAGTTCATGCTCAACAAGGTCGCCATGCCGGCGAACCCCGAAGACCTGATCCTGCCCACGCGCAGTGGCGCCAAGCCGGCCGGCATGGGCGTCGACAGCCTGCCCGATGCGGCGACCATCTGCTCGTGCCACAATGTCACCAAGGGCACCATCTGCAGCAGCATCGACAGCCAGGATCTGCGCGAAGTCAGCGACGTCAAAAGCTGCACCAAGGCCGGCACCGGCTGTGGTTCATGCGTGTCGCTGATCAAGGATCTGATCACGGATACGCTCAAGAAAAAAGGCATCACCGTCACCAACCACGTGTGCGAGCATTTTGCCTTTTCACGGCAGGAACTCGCCAGCCTGGTACGCCTGGGCAAGATCAAGTCCTTCGACGCCCTGCTGCACGCGCACGGCACCGGCGAAGGCTGCGAGATCTGCAAGCCGGCCATCGGCAGCATCCTCGCCAGTACCTGGAATGAACACGTCCTGGAAAAGAAGCACGCACCGCTGCAGGACACCAACGACCGCTTCCTCGCCAACATGCAGCGCGACGGGACCTACTCGGTGGTGCCACGCGTGCCCGGTGGCGAGATCACCGCCGATCAGCTGATCTGCTTGGGCACGGTAGCCAAGAAGTACAACCTGTACTCGAAGATCACCGGCGGCCAGCGCGTCGACCTGTTCGGCGCGCGCGTCGAACAGCTGCCGCTCATCTGGGAAGAATTGCTGCAGGTCGGTTTCGAATCCGGCCATGCCTATGGCAAGGCCCTGCGCACGGTGAAGTCGTGCGTTGGTTCGACCTGGTGCCGCTATGGCGTGCAGGATTCGGTGGGTTTCGCCATCAAGATCGAGAACCGCTACAAGGGCCTGCGTTCACCGCACAAGCTCAAGGGTGGCGTGTCAGGCTGCGCCCGCGAATGCGCCGAAGCACAGGGCAAGGATTTCGGCATCATCGCCACCGAGAACGGGTACAACCTCTACGTCTGCGGCAATGGCGGCATGAAGCCGCAGCACGCCCAGCTGCTGGCAGCGGATCTCGATGAGACGGCGTGCATGACCCTCATCGACCGCTTCCTGATGTTCTACATCCGCACCGCTGACCGCCTCGAGCGCACCGCGCCGTGGTTCAACAAGCTCGAGGGCGGCATCGACTACCTCAAGGAAGTGCTGATCGACGACAAGCTGGGCATCGGCAGCGAACTCGAAGGCGAGATGCAGCGCGTCGTCGATGCCTATCAGGACGAATGGCGCACCGCCATCGAAAGCCCGGACAAGCGCAAGCAGTTCCGCGCTTTCGTCAATAGTCCCATGGCTGATCCGACCATCGTCATGGTCGAAGAACGCGGGCAGATCCGCCCGGCCTTTTTTGAAGAGAAGGCCGCTAACCTCGACACCCTGATGAAGGTCTAATCGCATGAGCACGGCAACTTCCCCAGCCAACGCACTCACCTGGCACAGCGTGTGCACCCTCAATGATATTGTCCCCAACACCGGCGTCTCGGCGCTAATCGGACTGCGCCAGGTCGCCGTCGTGCGCGTGGTCACGCGCCTCGGCGTGGAATCGCTGCACGCGCTGTCGAACTGGGATCCGATCGGCAAGGCCATGGTCATGGGCCGCGGCATCGTCGGCACCAAGGGCGACATTCCCAAGATCGCCTCGCCGCTGTACAAGCAGAGCTATGACCTGCGCAGCGGCCAATGTCTCGATGATCCGACGGTGTCGGTGCCGGTGTACCCGGTACGCGTCAACGAGGGCATGATCCAGGTCGCCCTGTAAAGCGGGCCGGGATAGATTTGCCAGAGAGCCGCGCCAGGCTGTGGCATGGCCACAACCGTACTGGTAATTGAAGATGAGCCGGCGATCTGCGACAGCCTGGTCTATGTCCTGGCCACCGAGGGTTTCGTCGTGCGCACCGCCGCCACCCTGCAGGCGGCACGTGCCGAATTGGCGCCTGAACCGCAGTTGATTGTGCTCGATGTCGGCCTGCCCGACGGCAACGGCTTCGACTTCTGCCGCGAGCTGCGGCGCACCTCGCGCGTGCCGGTGCTGTTCCTGACCGCCCGTGCCGATGAGATCGATCGCGTGGTGGGGCTTGAAATCGGTGCTGATGATTACGTCACCAAGCCGTTCAGCCCACGTGAAGTCGCCGCGCGGGTCAAAGCCATCCTGCGCCGCGGGGCTCTACCGGCTGTCGCCAGCGCCTCGCCATTGAGCATCGATCTCACGCGCAAGATCGCCGTGCTTGATGGCCACCAGCTGCCCCTGTCGAAACAGGAACTGCGCCTGCTCACCGTCCTCGCCGAACAGCCGGGGCGGGTGTTCAGCCGCGCCCAGCTGCTCGATCTGGCGTGGGATGATCCCGCCGCCGCCTTTGACCGCATCATCGACAGCCACGTCAAATCATTGCGCGCCGCTTTGCGCAGCATCCGCCCCGACATCGACCCCATCACCACCGTGCGCGGCGAAGGCTACGCCCTGATCGAACGCTGGCCGTGACCTGGTACAAGACGTGGTGCCAGCCGTGGTCATTGCGCCGCCGCCTGGTGCTGACCACCGCCGGCGTGCTGTGCCTGGGCATGGCATGGCTGACCTGGTGGCAAAGCGAACAGCTGCGCCCACGTTGGTGGCAGGCCCTCGAAGCCTCGCTGGTCGATACCGCCAGCGTCCTCGCGGCGCAGGTGGCCGCCGCCTCGCCCGGTGCTGAACCTGATATCCGCGTCCTCAGCCAGGCGTGGGCCGCCGCCCATGCCCGTCCCCTCATGGCGACCATTTCCGGGACTATTAAAAGCCACATCGCCCTGGAGGTGTCGCTGACCGATCGCCACGGCATCGTGCTCTATGATTCGGCGGAACCGGACACGGTTGGGCGTGACAACAGCCAATGGAATGACGTCTTGCGCACCCTGCATGGCACCTATGGCGCACGTGCCTCGCGCTCTGATCCGCACGATGCGCAGAGCATCTGGCTGCATGTAGCGGCGCCGGTGTGCCACGGTGACGAACTGATCGGCGTGCTCACCGTCGCCGCCCCTGACGATGCCTTTGCCGCCGTGGCCAGCGCTGCGCGCCTGCAACTGGCGGCGTCGGCGCTGATTGCCACGGCGATGATGGCCGGCCTGGCGCTGCTGATCACGGCGTGGATCACCCAACCCCTGGCGCGTTTGACGGCACATGTCCGTCGAGCTGCCGGCGGGGCACGCGAGCCATTGCCGGCGCTGGGCAAAGGCGATATCGCCACTCTCGGCGAGGCTCTGCAAGAGTTGCGTCAAGAACTCGACGGACGCAGCTATGTCGTAGATTATGTACAGACGCTGACCCACGAATTGAAATCGCCGCTGGCCGGCCTGCGCGCTGCCGCCGAACTGTTGCAGGAAGACCTGCCTCCGCCAGAGCGCAAACGCTTTCTTGCTAATCTGCTGAGCGAAAGCGCCCGGCTGCAAGATCTAGTCGACCGCTTGCTCGCGCAGGCCGCTCTCGAGCGGCGTGAAGCATTAACCGAGGTGAGCACCATCGATCTGGTGGAGCTCACCCACAGCATCATCGACAACCTCGCAGCGCAGGCGGCTCAACACGGCATCAGCTTTGAGATCAATGGTGTCGGCGAGATGCAGGGTGAACGTTTCCTGGTGCGTCAGGCATTGGAAAACGTGCTACGCAACGCACTCGAATTCTCGCCGCCAGACAACGTAGTGCAGATCACCATCGACACGGCGCAGGTGTGCGTGCGCGACTGCGGCCCGGGCATTCCTTATTTCGCGCTGGCGCGCTTGGGCGAGCGCTTCTTTTCCTTGCCGCGACCCAGCGGGCGCAAGGGGACGGGGCTAGGCTTGGCATTTGCAAAGTTGGTGACGCAGTTGCATGGGGGTGATTGCCAAGTGAGGAATCATCCGGATGGCGGAGCGGAAGCGACGCTGCAGTTTGCGAAAAGCGCTAAGAAAAATTGATATGAACTTAACAGTGTGGCAATGGGTGTGGGCGGGAGTGATTGTCTTTTTTACGGTGGTGATCCTGCTGGTTACAGCGTGGTTTTATTCCTCCGCAGATATCCGCCGCGTGCAGGCATACGCCAGGGCCGCAGGTGTCAGCACGACCTGAGAAGAGGCTGCTTTCCCTGCGCCGACACCGGTACGCATTGAAGCCCATTGAACGGCACGGTCAGACTATTGGCTTGTATTCGGTCGGGCGTGACGGTCACGACGGCGGCGGTGATGCGGAAAGTGATTTTGGAATTCCCCTCAGTGCTAATTTCGGCAAGCCGCACTTCGCTGATGAACCAGAGCCACCGCCGGCATCGGTGTTGGAAACTCTGTCACCGTGATGTGCGAGCTCGAAGCTCGATAAACGAATCACACGTAGAGCAATAGGGAATCGTGGTAACCGGAGTCGAGCTGGGAGCTGCTGGCTGGAGCTGGAAGCTTCAAACCCCAGCGACCAGCGACCAGCGACCAGCGACCAGCGACCAGCGACCAGCGACCAGCGACCAGCGACC
>JAYVTR010000213.1:0-7137 GCA_043788625.1 Planctomycetota bacterium | reverse complement strand
GACACAATGTGCGTCGCCGTCGGGTAGTCGGCCGATAGCAGCAGCAGACGCCGCCCTGCGGTCTGCGCATAACCAGGCTGCCAGGCACTGAGACCGCCGACGATCAGCAACGGTGCGACTGCCCACCAGGCAGCGCGGCGCAACTCACGCACATCGACAATGGTGTTGAAATCAAAGGCATCGGCTTCGCTGACGGTGGCCACAATCAGGGCCTCGATCAAATCGGGAGCCATACTGTTGCTCGCCCCCGTCCGCGCCAACTGCACCGACGAAATGAGCCGGCCGCCGAGAGCCCGGTGGGTGCGCTCAACCTGCCCCGCCAGTGCATCGTCATCGCGATGAATGCGCCATTCAGCGATAAAAGTCAGCCACGCCACGCGACCCGTAACGGCCAGCACGCCGGCCAGCAGCACCGCCCGCAAGCCAGTATCCCACCAGCCACCTTCGAGTATGCGATGCACGAACAGCCAATCGCACAAGAACCATGCGAAGCTGGCGGCAAGCAAGGTCGCTAAGATGAGCAGCACACCGCTGGCAAGGCGCATGCGACGCAAGCGCGAACGAACGACCGCAAGACGATCGAGGAGCGTGTCGATCATTACATTAAATCCGAACGCTTACGGAGGAACCATTCGCTGCACAAGGCGAGCGCCAGCAACAGCATCACCAGCGGTGCGTTCCACACGGTCTGTTCGCCACGTTCGCCCATGGCTGCCGAACGTTTGGCGGCGGCGGCGGCGATTGCCGCCGGCAACTCATCGATCCGCTCAAGCGGGAAGTACGCGCCTTGGCCGGCGCTGGCAACCGACTGCAAGAGCTCCTGACGCATGCCGGCATCATCGAATTCGATGCGTGGAGCTGCCACCTGCACGCTACGCGACTCGGCCGGCGCGGCGCCATGCGCCTCGATCAGTTCCAGACGGAAAGCACCTTCGACGCCTGGCAGCCATTCGCCCGCGTACACTCCGGGTTGATCAGGGCGGGCGGCGAGGACCACGGTTTCCCTGAGCGCATCATGACTGATCAGGACCTCCACCGAATCGGCGGTGACTGGATTCAGCTGCTGGTCGAGCACGCGGGCAACCAACTGTACCCGATCGCCGACACTGTAATCGCTCTTGTCGGTATCGATCGACGAGGCTGAGCCGCCAAGCACCCGCGGCATGCCCAGTGACGCCGTGAGCTGGCCCCAAAAACGCCGATGCTCGCTGGCACCTGGCAAAAAGCGCCATCGCCAGGTCTCATCGATGCCGATGTACACCACCTGGCCCTTGCCATAGCGCTGCAAGGCCATCAACGGCAGCAGACCTTCGCCACCGGGCAGCATCTTGGTCGGATGGACCATGGCCACCGTCGCTCCAGGTTTTACCCGACGCACCGGATGGGCCCAGAACACCGGATCCGATTCTTTCCAGTGCTGGGCATTCTTCACCGCATCGGCATCAAGGCGCAAAAAGCCCAGACGTTCGCCTTCAGGCGTCACGCGTACGCGGAAGCCATGCAGCAGATCGCCCGTCGTAGCTTTGATCTTTTCAGCTTCGACGGTGCGCGGCATGGCCGGGTCGACGATGACCGGCAGCAGGGCTTCGATGGGCGTGCCGGCGAAAGCACCCGGCATCGCCGTACGCCCGGCCAGCACCAACAGACCACCGCCATCGACGCGCACCCATTTCTCGAGCAGGTCAAGCTGGTTGCGGCTGAAGAACGCCGGTGACACATCACCGAGGACGATAGTGTCATATGCGCGCAGCTCGCCTTCGGTGGTGGGGAAGCCAACACTCATCTTGCTGCCGGTAGGATCGCCTTGATGCAGAACAAAGCGGGGATCGATGCGCGCCCGATCAGCTTCAAGGAACTGCTTGAGAAAACGATATTCCCAACGTGGCGATTCATCAACCAAGAGCACTTTCAGTTTGCGGTCGATCACCCGCACGCCGGCCTTCGAACGCTTGTTATTGCCGGTGTTGCCTTCCGCCGGATCCGGCTTGAGTTCAGCAGTGAAGGTGAACGTACCGGCGCGATCGGCCTGGATTTCGACACGATGCTGCTGCTCGCCATCAGCGACAAACACCACCGCCTCTTCCTTGACCACCTCGACCAGACCGGCGGCATTCGTGCGCGATACCACCAAACGTGCGCTCTGACCAGCGAAACCACGTGATCGCAATCCCAGATCGAGCGTGAAGCGGTCATCTTTAAACACCGCATCTTCGGCAAAACACCAGGCGACTTCTAGATCCTTTGGTGCCGCTACGCCGACACCGATGGTGAACACCGGCACGCCCGCACGGTCGATCGCATCCTTGGCCGCCTGCACCGGATCATCGCCACGATTCCAGCCACCGTCGCTGAAGACCACGATGGCATCTGCGCTACGGCCCTTGCCATGGCGGGCGGCATCGGCAATTGCCGCGCCAAGCTGAGTAGCGGTTTCATCAGGCGCCGCCAACGTCGGCACGGCGGGCAAATCCTTGCTGTGAACAGCGACCAGTGGCGTCACCACCCCGCTCTGGCCGAAGGTATACCACTCCAGCTGATGGTTGGTGCTCAACGGTCGCACCACATCCAGCTGCGGATTGGAAAGAGCTGCTAACAGCAGCGCATCACGCGAGGGATTTTTGATACCGGCAGCGCCGAGGACGCGTTGTGCCGCCGCTACATCCGCAGGGCTTTCGCGTTTGTCGGCGATGGTCATCGACTGAGAGCGGTCGGCGAGCAACAGCACCGCAGGATAACGCGATGCTTGGCTTCCGGTTTCGAGGTAGGCACCGGTGAGGATGAACAGCACGATCAAGCCAGCCACCACGCGCAGGCTCAACAATAGCCGGCGCCGACGCTGATCGAGATAATCCGGCTCACGCCGATAACACCACCAGGCGAAACCGCCGATGGCCAGGGCCAGCAGCACGAACACCAGCTGCATCAATGGCGTATCGATACGCGGCAGGTGCAGACCGTGAACCGTGCCCGGGTCATTCCAAGTTACGATACGCCACCAATTCACGATGCGCCTTTCGCAGAGCGGCTAGAACCACCGGCGTCACGAGGAGCCCAGTGCTGGCCGAGGAACATCTCGCTCAATAGGCAGGCGATGGCCGCCCCCAGCAGCCAGGGCCACAACTCGACTCCGCCGCGTGAGCGGCGCATGCCCACCGTCGCATCCTCATCGGCGCTGATGTAACCGGCGCGCAGCGTGCCCAGACGGCTTTGCGCCTGTTCGCGAGTCAATGGCGTCAGATCTGATTCTTCGGCTGGTGTATTGACGGCGAACAAGCCCAGCTCGGTGACATTGCTGCCGCTCTCGGCCCACAGGCGGTAAAACCCTGAGCGCGCCGTCGAGGCGACCTCGGCCCGCAAGGTATTGGCCGGCCCGGGTACCGGCGTCACCTGCGTCGACGTGCCATCCGGCAGGCGCACCTGAATGCGCGTACGTCCGTACCGAGCCGGGACCTCAACTGACAGCGGGCTATTGGTCAGATGCGCCTGACGCGAACTCCAGCCCAATGCCGCATGCTGTACGGCGCGCGTCATCGCCATGACGAAGGCCGGACGCAACGGCATATCTGACCAGCGGCGGTCAAGCGGTGAGGCGAACAGCAGGACGCTGCCGGCGCCCAGCGTACGCTCGACGCAATATGGCGAGCCATCGGCAAAACGGGCTACTACGCGCACCGATTTGCCGGCTTCGCTGGCAGCCGCCGGCAAGCCGAGGGTGAAGGATTTGAGGAAACGTGGCGCCGCCCAGAACGGGCGGTGTTCACTGTCATTGAAGAATGTCACCATCGGATGATCGAGCTGATCCGTGGCCAAGGCCAGACCGCCATTCTCGGCGTGGTCGCGAATAGCACCTAGATCGGCCGGCAGCAATTTATTGCGCTCACCAAGGAATTGCGTCCACGCCTCGATGCGGCTGGTCGGACCGGGTAGGAGGATGAGGCCCATGCCGGCGCGCACGCGCGTTGCCAACGCATCCGCCAAGGCGGCGCTGGGAGCTTCAAGGTCAGAGAGGATGACGCAGCGATAACGCTCAAAATTGGCGGTGCCGAGTTCGGCTGGAGTGATGCGCGTCAATGCCACGCTGCCTTGGATTTCGTCGTCCGTGTTGGCCACGCCGTTGGCAGTCTGCGTCGTGGGCGCTAACGCCGCACGTAAGAAATCACCACCCGTCCACTGCCCGGCCTGCACCGGCGTGCCATCTACTACCAGTACCGGCAGACGGTCGAGGACATCAACCACCAGCACTCTTTCGTTATCGGTTGGCAATGCATCGGGCGTGATGCGCACTGATACCTGATGCGCACCGGCAGTGGCAAAGCGATACGCCAGACGGGCCTGGCCGGTGGCATTGGTAGCCAGCGATTCAACGATGGTGCCGGCGACCTTCTTGGCCAGTTTGGTGTCGCTGCTGGCGCCGGGAGCCACATACAAATCGACCGCGATGTTGGTCGCGGCCGACGCTCCAAAATTACGCAAGGTCACCAAGAAAGTTGTGGTATCGCCAGCCGTCACCAGGTCGTCGTCGGTGACCACACGATCAATGGCCACGTGATCCGGCGCGCCATGGCCGATGTCGGCGATGACCAGGCTGACTCCCTCTTTCTGCAGATCGCCGACCACCTGCAGCCAACTCGGATCGTCCGCAGCGCTCCAGCCACTGGCCTGCAGATCAGTGATCAACACGACTTCTTTGCGGCCGGAAACTTTCTCAAGCAGTTCTCGCGCCTTGACCAGGCCGGCGCTGATGCGCGTGCCGCCATCGGCCGCCGTCACGCGCTCGACAGCACTGGAGATGAAACCCAGATCATGGGTCGGCTCGGTCAGTTCGCTGGTCGCCGTATCGGCTAGCAACACCAATGCACAGGCCGAACCGGTGGCAGAGCCGGCGGCGGCGGCTTTGGCGCGCTCCTTGGCGGCTTCGAGGCGCGCATTGGCGCCGTCCTGGGCACCCATCGAGCGCGACGTATCGAGCACGATCACTGTTGCCGATGCGCCACCAAGACCCAGACCACCGGCGATGGTCGGCCGGGCCAGGGCCAGCGCGACCAACAAAATTGCCGCGGTGCGCAGGATCATCAGCAACAGATCGCGTAGCTGCAGGCGTTTTTTGTTCTGCTGCAGGGTCTTCAGCAGGAAGGCCATCGCCCCCCAGGCGATGGTGCGATAGCGGCTGCGATTAAGCAGATGGATGACGATTGGAATCGCGCACAAGACAGCGAAGGCCGCCAGCAGCGGAGCGAGAAAGCTCATCGCGGAGCGCTCCCGGCAGCACCCGAGGAGGCCATGTGCTCACGTTTCAACAAGTAGGTCGATAAGCCGACGTCTACGGGAATTTCAGTGTCGAGACGGAAATAGTCGATGCCCGCTCCGCGACATGTAGCCTCGGTGTGGGTCAAAAAGCTGTCCACTTCCTTGAGGTACGTAGCACGCACGGAACGTGGATGGCAGAGGGCTTCGAGGCCGCCTTCAAGGCCTTCGAAACGCACCATGCCGTCAAAGGGGAAATCGAGCTCGTCGTGATCCATGACCTGCAAGACCACCACTTCGTGGCCTTCGTGACGCAAGCGGCGCAATGCTTTTGCCACGGTATCGCGATCGTCGAAGAGATCGCTGATGACGAAGACGATGCCTTTTTTGCGGGTGCGCGAAGAAAAGTCGTTGAGCGCCTTGCCGATGGTGGTGGTCTCCGATGGCTGAATCTTTTCCAGGGTGGCGATCAGACGCTGGATGTGCGCCTTCGACGAAGAACGCGCGATGTAGGTCTCCAGGCCGTTGCCGATGACACCCAGGGCCGCCGCATCGGATTGGGCGATGATCAGATGGGCGATCGAGGCGGCGCACAGCTGGGCATAGGCCAGCTTGCTCATCCCGGCATAGGCCTTGCTGCCCTGGTAGGCCATCGACTTCGAGCCATCGACCAGCACGTGCGCGACGAGATTGGTTTCGGCCTCGTACTGCTTGACCACATAACGCCCGTTGCGGCCCCACACCTTCCAGTCGAGATGGCGCAGGTCATCGCCAGGCACATAGCCGCGATGCTGCGCGAACTCGACGCTGAAACCCTTGAACGGCGACCGGTGCATACCGGTGACGAACCCTTCAACGATATAGCGCGCCTTGAGTTCAAGGCTCGCCAGCTTGGCCAAGACGGAGCGGTCAATGGGCATAGGGTGCGGTAATGGCGTGGAAAAGGTGGACAGCAGCGGACAGCAGTGGACGGCGAAAGTAGTACTTCGCGGATGCCCTAGCTCTTCGACACCGTCTCCAACAACTTCGTCACCACATCCTTCGTGGTGACGTGCTCAGCCGCCGCCTGGTATGAACAGGCAATGCGGTGACAGAGAACCGCGTGCGCCACGGCGTCGATGTCTTCCCAATCGGCAGCGAACTTGCCGTAGATTGCCGCGCGGGCTTTGGCAGCGATAGCCAAAGCGATCGAGGCACGCGGACCAGCACCCCAGCTGATCCATTCCTTGATAAAATCAGGGGCCGTCGGGTCTTTAGGGCGCGTCGCCCGCACCAGATCGGTGGCGTATTGCATCACCGCATCGGCAATCGGCATGCGCATGATCACTTGCTGGATGGCGATGACCTGCTGAGCGCTCATGACCTTCTGCACGTTCTTCTCATTGGCGTCCATGGCCGGCGAAGCGACGCGGCGTACCACTTCCAGTTCTTCCTCAGCGCCGGGATAGCCGACTTCGATCTTGAAGAGAAAGCGATCGAGCTGGGCCTCAGGCAAGGGATAGGTGCCTTCCTGGTCGAGCGGATTCTGCGTCGCGAGCACGAAGAACGGCGGCTCCAATTTGTATTCGGTGCCGCCGGTAGTCACCTTGCGCTCCTGCATCGCCTCGAGCAAAGCGGCCTGGGTTTTCGGCGGCGTACGGTTGATTTCATCAGCCAACAAGAGATTGGTGAAGATCGGGCCCTTGATGAACTTGAACATGCGCGCCTTGGTCAGCGGATCCTCTTGCAGGATTTCCGTACCGACGATATCGGTGGGCATCAAGTCGGGGGTGAACTGCACGCGCTTGAAGTTCAGATCCATGCACTTGGACAAGGTCGAGATCAGCAAGGTCTTGGCCAGGCCCGGCACGCCTTCGAGTAAGCAGTGACCTTTGGCGAGGATACCGATGATCA
>JAYVTR010000212.1:0-4514 GCA_043788625.1 Planctomycetota bacterium | reverse complement strand
GAACGGCCGGACTCGCAGCTGACCCTGGACTTGCTCGTCGCCCTCGAACAGCTGTGGCATCAGCGCCACGCGGTGGTCAACCAGCGCCTCGACCAACTCATCGGCGACCTGGGTACGCATCAGGCACAATTGGGATCAGCGCAGCTGACCACCGCCCATGCCCAAGATGAACTCAGTCGCGCCATGCAGGTGCTCGAAGGCGCCGCCATTGCCGCCGGCTTGGCCCTGCCGGCTGATGAACAACCTCTCGACCGCCTGACGCGCATCCTCGCCCATTATCGCGGCCTCAGTCAATCATCCGAAGCCGCCACCCGCGAAACCACCCGCGCTTTCGCGCTGTTCATCAAGGCCGTGCGCGCCGTGGCCACGCGCGGCGAAGTCCCGGCCTTGCCGCCCGAGGCGCAAGCGGTGGTCGACGCCGTACGCTCGCTCGATGATGCCCGTCGTGATCAGGAAAAAACCATCCGCGAACTGAAAAGCCAGGTCGCCACTCTTGAAGCCCAACGCCGAGAACTGCTCACTACGCTGGATCGTCGTGAACGTCGCATCACCACCCTTGAACACAGTGATGTCTCTACCGATGAGCGCCTGGCGCTCTACCGCCAGGCGTTTGCTGTGTGGGAAACCGGCGGCGATCCGCGCGCTGTGCTTGAACAGGTGCGCACCATCGAGCGCGTGGTAACTTTTTCTAAAGCGGATGCTGAGCAGGTCATCAAGGCACTTGATCGCAGCCATGCGGATCTGGTGCGTGGACTGAGCGATCTCTACGCCGTGCAACCGCTGATCGATGACCCTAAACGTTATCGCCCACGCAGTTTCCTCGGCTTCGGCGGCAAATCGGAATACGATCTGAAAACCGTACCCGGCCTGGCTGAGGCCCTGCGCGACGGTGGCCGCGACCTGCGCATCTATGCCGAACGGGCGCGCTGGGCCGTCGGCGTGCAGGACATCGCCCGGCAGGTGGCGCGTATCCGTGCGGTGTTCAAGGAACTGGTCAAACTGGTCGCCCATTGGCGTGAAAAACTCGGTGATCCGCCACCGGTATCGATCTCGATCTCGCTCGACGGCTCGAGTGGAGTGTTGGCCCTGCCGGCGATCGTTGCCACCGATCTCGAAGCCATGCTCAAGCGCAAAACCAAGGTCGGCCCGGCGGCGCTGGTGCTGGCGCCGATCCTGGAAGAGTGCGTGGCGCTCTATCATCTGACGGTGTGCCAGGCCAAGGGTGCGGCGATCCCCCGCAGCCAGCCAGGCGCAAAGCGTGAAAGCCCGATTCAACAAGTCACCCGTCTGACCGCCGAGTTGAGTGAATTAGCTGGCACCTGCGAAGCGGCTTTTGGCGAAGCAGCCCAACGCGACTTCGTCTTGGAAGACGCTGATGCAAGACTGCTGGCCGAAGAGCACCTGCTGCGCGGTACGCTCAGCGTGCTCGACGCCGCCTGCGCCGAATTGCTGGGCCACCGTGGCGTGCCGCCGGCGGCAGCGGGCGCCAAGGCCGGGGCTTCATTCCCGGCCCTGCCGGCGAAAAAAGACATTGCCGGCATTGGCACCGCGCTTGAGCTACGGCTTGCGTGGTGGGAGGATGTTGCTCGTTATCGCTTTGCGATTGGATGAACAAAATACAGACAACGTGCAGATCGCCTTCAATGTTCTGCCGCCTGAAGCCAAGTCGGAATATCCGTGCCCGCCCGGAACCTTCCCTGGTTTCGTCAACGGCCCGACCACCGACTACGAATACGCCCTGAATACGGTCGCCAAACGATATGGTGGCGGTACCGAAGTCTGGCGCTTGGCTACGCCCAAGATGCCGCCGAAGCGCTTCTATCCACGTCAGCCGGCAAGTCCGGCCGATGGAGCGGTGCCCGGTGCGAAACTCGTCACCAGTCATGTCGGTGCAACACGGATCGTTGAATGCGCCATTCCTTGGGCTGAGCTGCCTGAGGTACATGCCGCGATGGTCGCCGGTACGCCTGTACGCTTCACCTTCCGCGTCAACGATGACGCCGGTGTCGGTTGCATGGAATTAGCGCGCGAGCGCAGCGTCAGTCGCCGTGGACGGGCCTTTCACGCCGATTGGATTGAACACTGGGAGAATCAAGTCGAGTTCGGCTGGCAGAAATAATCACGCAGGAAACTTATCATGCGCATCTTGTCGGCTCTATTTTTCATTTCACTTTTTCTGTCTGCTACCAGTGGGCTTGCTCCTGCTGCGGAAGAAGATGGGCGGCTCAACGACAAGACCTACTGGTTCGGTAATTCGCTACCGGGGGGCAAGGGTGATGCGGCGCACTGGATGATGCTGGGCGTCGACGATCTTGCTGTGGCTGGCGATCGACTCTATCCGGTCGTCGATTGGGATGAGCGCGGTGGCGAGACCAACATCTATTCGACCGACGGAGCGCACATTTTTAAACCGGAAGGATGGCACGCGTGGGGCTGGCGGGGCGGCCCAGCGGTCGCGGTTGATGCTGAGCATGTCTACTACGCAATGGGGCACGATCAGACCGATGGCGGGGGCAAGAATTTTTCCGGAGTGGCGCGTTATACGCGCGATGGAAAACCAGCGACGTTCGATGGCGCTGAGAGCGAACACCGTCTGCTCGTCAATGGCGACCACGATCACAAGCCGACGGGACTCGCTGTGGTGGAAGGCGAGCTTTTTGTTGCCGACCCACTGGGCTCACGCATCGTCGTCTATGCCACGGCAAACTTGCACCAGGTGTGTGAATTCTCGTTCCCGAACGCCGGGCGCATGGTGGTCGATGCAACGCCTGAGAAAGCCCTCTGGGTGATCGATACCGAAGCGAAGGCAGTTCGTCGTATTGGGCGCGACGGCAAAGATCTTGGAGTGCGCATCAGCGATTGCCTGAAGCCAGTGGCGTTAGCCGTCACCCCGGAGGGCGAGTTGCTGATTGCCGACAGCGATCCGAGCCGCCAGCGCATTCAATGTTACCGGATGCCAGCCGGGACGCGAATCGTCGGAGCTGATTTCGGGGCGCCCATCTACCAGGGTGCCACGCCCGGCGTGGTTGCTCCGGGTCGGTTCTTCCGCATTTCCAGCATCGCCTGCGGAACTGATGGGAGTCTCTACGTCGCGAGTTGGGATGTGGGCGGAAAAATCTGGAAATTTGACACCAAGCGCAAGCTGGTGTGGGTGCGCGCAGGTACTGAGTTCGTTAATTGCGCCGATGCGGACCCAACGCAGTACACCAGCATCTATTCAGCCGGACACCGTTATGTCCTCGATTATGCCAAGCCGCCGGGAGAAAGTTGGCGCGATGCAGCTATCACCATCGATCCTGTACGTTACCCAGACGATTCACGCCTGGGCGTCGATAGTGGCCTGGCGGTGCGCATGCTGCGCATCGGCGGCAGCAAACTGATGTGCGGCAAGTACCAGATGGATTCAATGGTGTGCTTTTGGCGTTTCGATGGCGAGATCGCGGTACCAGCTGCGATGTACTGTGGTGAAGGACGACGGAAGCAAGATACGTGGCCCGTGGGCCGGCCCGATGGCGCTTGGCTATGGATTGATCGCAATGGCGATGGGCACATGCAGGCTGATAAATACCAACCGTGTGCGCGTGGAAGCCAGGCGGTGCGCCTTGATGAACGCGGCGATATCGTCGTCAACACCGACGGCTGGGACGCGGGGAAGGGATCGATCAGCATCATTCCCTTCACCGGAATTGATAAACATGGAGTGCCGAGTTGGGATCTCGCCAAGACGACCTCGCGGCTCATCCCAAGCGATGGCGGGATTCAACAGCTGTCGAAGCTGAGCTACGATGCAGCGAACGATCGCATGTACATCGGCGCCTGAACGACGGAGCATCCGTACCCGGGTGGCGGCTGGGAGCAGATGGTTACCGGCGCCGTGCTGCTGCGCTTTGATGCGTGGTCGACGCAGCCCAAGCTGAAGTGGAGCACCTGCATCATCCCCCCGAGGGCCTGCTCGGCAAGGTACCTAAAGCATGGAGTTTTGAGGAGGATTTTGCTTTTGTCGCCTATTCCTGGCAAGACGAGCGGCTCGCGGTTGATGTCTATGATCTCAATACGGGAAAACGTACCGGTCGTCTGTTGCCAACCAGCGAGGTCGGCTCGACGACTGGGTGGATTGATATGAATGACGCCGTGCAGAGCCACCGGCGTGCGGATGGCACCTACGTCGTTTTTGCCGAAGAGGTGTGGATGGCCAAGGGGCTGTACTGGCTGTGGAAGCCGAAGCCTGCTAGTGCGGACAAGCCCTGAGGCGAGTTGACGTACCACGTGGCGAGACTTCATTGTATGATTATAGTATTGACATGTAATATTAATGATCGTGAAGTAGTGAAGGAACATCACTCAGGATCTGAGGATGAGAGTTAAGTCGGCCCGCCGAACTCAATCGTTGGGTCAGATGATCTGTGAATGCCTACTTAGGGCTTGCTGAACAAACCTCATTCCATCTTACGTGATGCCAACGAGCGGCCCCATCCGCATAGTCATTACCGAATGTAGTTTGTAGAAGCTGAAAA
>JAYVTR010000211.1:0-12814 GCA_043788625.1 Planctomycetota bacterium | reverse complement strand
CCGAGACGATGCGCGCATCGGCGGCGCCGGTGTAGTACAGGAATTGCTCGATCTGATGTGAACCGATATCGCAGAGGATGCCGCCGTACTGGCGCTTGTCGAAGAACCAGTCGGGACGACCGGTACCCAGGCGATGCGGCCCGGTACCGATGACGTTGATCACCCGGCCGATGGCGCCCTGGTGCACCAGCTCACCGGCGAACATCGCCGATTCGACATGCAGACGTTCGCTGAAATAAACCATGAATTTACGACCCGTGGCCGCCACCGCCGCGCGCACCTGGGCGAGCTGATCGAGGGTAGTCATCGGCGTCTTGTCGGTGAAGTAATCTTTTCCAGCCTGCATGGCACGGATGCCCAGCCCGGCGCGCAGATTGGGAATGGCCGCCGCTGCCACCAACTTCACCGCCGCATCACCGAGGATCTCGGCTTCGCTGCTAGCAGCTTTGGCCTCGGGATAGGTCTTCAGGAAATTTGCGACGCGTGCTGGATCGCTGTCATAAACCCATTTGCAGATGCCGCCGGCTTCGCGCAGGCCATTGCACATGCCATAGATGTGGCCGTGATCGAGAGCTAGAGCGGCAAACACGAATTCGCCAGGCTGGCAGACCGGTTGGGGTTTGCCCGTGGGGGCGTAGGTCATGCCATTGGCGTTGCCGCTGAGAGTGCTCATGCGAGCAATTGTTATCGATCTCAAATAGTCTGCAAGGAGGTGGAATAGGAGGTCGATATGGTTTAGTGATCGACGGCGATAACTTCTACATCATCAATATCGAAGGTTCCTTCGGCGGCCTGGAACATGGCCGGCATGATTGCCAACCAGGTAGCGGTTTCAGGCACTACGATGTGCAGAGTGTGGGGCGTCCAGGCCTCAGCCGTGCCCTGGAAGTGTGGGGGCGCCGGTGCACCTTTGACGCTGGCGCGCGCGGCGTCTTTGAATTCAAGCATCAGGCGTGCATCAAACCACTTCTGATCGCCGATTTTCACTCCGTGATGGCGTTCGCGGAAACTCAATTGCAGGTTTTTGAGGCCGGTGACGTCGATTTCGCGATAGAGCGTGACCATCTTGCCAGGACTGGCGGTCAGACGCAGATAATGATTGCCGCCTTCGATTTCTTGGCTGATGCCGGTGGGCAAGCCGCTGAGCACGGCTTCAAAGTCACCATGAGCCAGCAACTGTTGGGCTGGATCTGCGGCGTTCAGATAGGTGGCCAAGGCAAGTACCAGCATGCCACGCACAAGTAGGTGACCGGAGGATATAATACTAGTATTCATACTGGTTCTTATATCTGGTCAAATGAAGGTGGTCAAGATTGAGTTCGTCAGCGGCGTTTTTGGCATGGGTTGGCGTAGCGGCGGCTTCAGCCATACTCAACCACGTGCATATCATCGCTCTTATAGCTCTGATCCTGGCTGGCGCCGTTTATTGTGGTGCCGCCTTACAGCGCTGGCGTGGGTTGGGAGCCGCCCCGGGAGTCGCCACGCGTAGCGTGGGCTGGTTGTTAGGTCTTGGTTTTGGCGGACTGACGGTGGCCCTAGTGGCGAGTCTGCTTGAAAATGGGGCGCATGATTTCGCCTATGCCGTGCTTGGCGTGTGGTCCGCAACCGCAGCGTTACATTTTGCGCTGGGATTTTTGGCCGGCCCGACACGGGTGCTGTTAGTGCTGCCGATCGGCTGCATGGCGATTTTGTTAGCCATGGCTGGACTCGTGCGGCCGCATGCGGTCGAACAGAGTTCGGCGCAGGCGATGGTGATCCTGCATAGCGTGTGCATGGCGACGCACTTGGCGGTGGCCCTGGTCGCCGGCGGCGCGGGCGGTTTATACTTGGTGGCGGTGCGTCAGCTCAAACGTGCCAGTGCCCGGGCCTTTCGCCTGCCGCCGTTACCGCTGCTGGAAAAAGTCACCGAGCGCGGACTGATCATCGCCACCGCGTTGCTGATGGCCGGCTTAGCCACCGGCGGGGCGGCGATCGCCTCGAGCCATTCGATCAGCCTGGCGCATCCGTCGGTGATCATCGCCTTCGTCAATTTGCTGTTGTTGGTGGCGCTGTTCAGTTTGCGTCTGGCCAATCGCATCGGTCGTCGCGGCATGGCCTTGGTGGCGGTGCAGACCATGGTCTTGGCGGCGCTGTCGACCATTGGCTTGCAGGTGGTGGCGCATGGTTAATCCGCCATCAACGAGCGTGGGTCCACAGGTAACCGTCTTCGGCGTCGATCACCATCGCACTCCGGTGGCGGTGCGTGAACGCTTGGCTCTCAGTGCTCAACGCGTGCCGGAATTGGTCGGTCGCCTGCGTGAGCTGCTGCCCGCCGGCGAGGCCGTGGTGCTGTCGACGTGCAATCGCTTCGAATGCTATTTCAGCGGCAGCCACGCCATGCGCAAACCGGCTGAAGTAGTTGCCGGCATCGGTGGCGTGGATATCGATCTGGTGCTGAATAACGGCTACATCCACCATGGCACCGCCGGCGTGCGGCATCTCTTCCGTGTCGCCAGCGGTCTCGAAAGTCTCGTCCTGGGTGAAGAGCAGATCGTGCACCAGGTCAAGCAGGCCTATGAGACGGCACATGCCGCCGGGTGGACGGGCGGCCTGCTCAATCCGTTGTTTCAGCGCGCCTTGGGCGTGGCCAAGGACGTGCGCACCAACACCGCGCTGTCGCGGCATAAACTGAGCATTGCCAGCGTGGCGGTGGATCTGGCGCGGCAGGTGCACGGCGATCTGAAGCATGCGCGCCTGCTGGTGTTGGGCGCCGGTGAAATGGCTGAACTGGCAGTTCGTTATCTGCATGATCAAGGCGTACGTTCGATCAGCATCGTCAATCGTAGTACGGAAAGAGCCCTGGCCCTCGCGGAAACCGCCAATGCGCGGGTATGGCCATGGTCAGATCTCGGCCAGGCATTGGCCGAACATGATATTGTCGTCGCCTCGACCAGCGCTCCGCACACCGTCGTTTCGTGCGAGGAAGTACGCCGCGCGATGGTGCGTCGGCGCACGCCGCTGGTGCTGATCGATCTGGCGGTGCCGCGCGATATCGATGCCACCGTCGCCGAACTCGACGAGTGCTACCTCTACAACATCGACCACCTCGAACAGGTGGTCTCCGCCAATCGCCAATTGCGCACCGATGAGGTCGAGCACGCCGAGGCGCGCGTCGATGAGCAGGTACGCACCTTCGTGGCGCTGAACGGCGGCGACACCGCCAAGCTGCTGGTCGACGTGGCCGGCTTCTTCAAGGACGTGGTCGACGCCGAGGCCACGCGCCTGGCTGATCGCCTGGCCTTGCGCGACGACCGCGCGCGCGGCGAAGTGCGCTATGGGGTCGAGCGCGCGACGGCCAAGCTGACGCATCGCATCCATGCTTACCTGCGGGCCAATCCCGGCGACGTCGAGGCCGAGCGGGTGGTGCGGGAGCTGCTCGGTCTCCTGCCCAAATGATCGACGCCAGGTCGTACCTGCCGCAAATCATACGGCCGCTGTGGCGGCGCATCCTCGGCCATAGCACCGGCCGGTGGCTGGTGCTGGCGGGGATCGTCGGCGCCTTGTGCGGTATGGCCGGCTTCGCGTTGAATCTGGGCGTGAATGCATTGTCGACTTGGCTGCTGGGCGGCGTCATCGGCTCGCAGCCGCATCTGGTCGGACCGATCATTCCGGTCGCGACCGAGCACCATCTGCGGCCGTGGCTCATCCTGCCGGTGCTGGCCGTGGGCGGGATGCTGTCGGGGTGGTTGGCGACGCGCTTCGCCGAGGACGCCGCCGGCGGTGGCATCAGCTCGGCGGTGCAGGCCTTCCATCAGCGGCGGGGGATGATCGCCCTGCGCACCACGGTGACCAAGCTGGTGGCCTCGATCGTCACCATCGGAAGTGGTGGCAGCACCGGCCGTGAAGGCCCCATTGCCCAGATCGGGGCCGGCCTGGGCTCGTGGGTGGCGACGCGCCTCGGCTTGACCATACGTGATCGACGGGTGTTGCTGGCGGCGGGCATCGCCGGCGGCACGGCGGCGGTCTTCCACGTCCCCTTGGCGGCGGCGATCTTCGCTGCCGAGGTCCTCTATTCGACCCCCGAACTGGAATCCGAGGTGCTGATCCCGTCGTTCATCGCCTCGATCGTCGGCTTCACCGTCTGCGGTCTCGCCGAGGGGGCGTGGAATGTCAGCATGGGTGCCGCCTCGCCATTGACCGCGTCGATCTTCACCTCGCCGGCCGGGCTGGGTTTCGAAGTCGCGCAGTGGCGCCAGCTGGGCGGCTATCTGCTGGTGGCGATCGCCCTGGTCATCGCCACCCGCCTGTTCATCGCTGTCTTCGCGGTGGTGCAGGCGCGCCTGGAGGCGTGGTTCGCCCAGCGCTGGTTGCGCGCTGGCGTGGGCGCGCTGCTGTCGGGCGGGATCATCATCGGCCTGCTGCATGGCTTCGCCTTGCTGGGGGCGCATGAGACCGCGGCGTTGTCGATCATGGGCCCGGGTTACGACATCGTGCAGACCACCCTCGAAATGGTGACGGCGCCGTGGACGTGGGCGGTGGTGTTGGCGATCTTCGCCTTCGGCAAGATCCTCGCGACCTCGCTGATCGCCGGTTCGGGTTGTTCGGCAGGGGTCTTTGGTTCGACCATCGCCATCGGCGGCTGCGTCGGCGGCGCGGTGGGCGTGGCGCTGCAGGGCACGGTGTTCGGACCGCCCATCCCGGCCTGCGTGCTGATCGGTATGGCCGGCATGCTCGGCGCCAGCCTGCGCACGCCAGTGGCGGCCCTGCTGATGGTCAGCGAGATCGGCGGCACCTATGCCCTGCTGATTCCAGCGATGTGGGTGGTCGGGCCGACCTTCCTGTTATTGGGCGACCGTTCGCTGCTGTCCCATCAGGTACGCAGTCCGGCCGACAGCCCGGCGCATCACGGGCACTTCTTCAAGGATCTGTTCGCCGGAGCGAAGGTGGCCGAATTGCTCGATCGCACGACGGCAGTGGCGACCTTGACCTCGGCATCGACGCTCGAGGACTGCCGGCGGGCCTTGGCCGAGACCAAGCAGACCGTCTTCCCGGTGGTCGAGAATCTGAAACTCACCGGCATCGTCACCCTCGACGATCTGCGCGGTTTCGTCTATCAACGTGAAAGCGACGACTTGGTGCGCGTCGCCGATCTCGCCAGTGGTGCGGCGGCGGCGCTGCATCCCGAGGATTCATTGGCGCGGGCCCTGCGCCGCTTCAATCAGCATCGTCTCGATGACCTGCCGGTGACCGAACTCGACGGCACCTTCATCGGCCTGCTCAACCGCGAAGCGCTGTTCGAACACTACCAGCGTTCGGCCGAACAACTGGCCGAAGACAGCCATCGTGAAGGGTACATCGAGACCTCCACCTGGCGACGTACCACCGGCCATCTGTAATTGGACGGTGGTACGTGCTGATTTATTTGCTGAGAGCAGCCACCGGCTTGGCTTCGCCGTTGCTGATCTGGGTGATGAACACCTGATCGGAACCCTGATGGTCATCGGCACCGAAGGTTAGCGTCATGCCACCGAGATCCTGTTTGGCGAGGCCTTCCAGGGCGCTCAGCAGCCCGGCGCGGGTGAGGTCGGCGCCGGCTTTTTCCAGGCCCAGGCCGAGCATGCGGCCGGTGGCATAACCTTCGAGACTGACGTACCCGGTGTGTTCGTCGGGGTAGGCGGCCTTGAACGCTGCCTGGTAATCATGTACCAGGGGTACCCCGTTGTCTTGCGGCGAAGGCACCACCTGCGAGATGATCACGCCCTCGCCGTCGGTGCCGGCTTCGCTGATGAGGTTGTTGGTGCCGACAAAGCTTACGGTGCCGAAACGGGCGCTGAGACCGGCGGCCTTGGCCTCTTTGAGGAAAACCGAAATGGGCTTGTACGGCCCGACCATGATCACTGCTTCTGGAGTGCCGCCCATGATGTCGGCCAGGCCTTTTTTCACCGCGACTGTGCCACGTTCGAAGGTGCCCTTGGCGACCAGCTCCATGCTGCGCTTTTTCAAGGCGGCCTCGGTTCCGGCGAGGCCGGCGAGGCCGAAAGAATCATTCTGATAGAAACAGGCGATGCGCTTGATGCCGAGGTCGGTGGTGAGGCGTTCGATCAGGGCTTCGGTCTCGTTGCCGTAGCTGGCGCGAAAGTTGATGACGTAGGGGAAGGGCTTACCGGTCTTCTCGTCCTTGCGCAGTAGAGCGGCCCCGGTGAAGGCGCCGATCAACGGGACTTTATGCTCGCTGGCAATGGGGATGGCGACCTTGGCGGTGGGCGTCCCGACATAGCCGGTAAGGGCGAAAACGTGGTCTTCCTCGATCAACTTGGCAGTGCCTTCGACGCACTTGTCGGGGTCATAGGCATCGTCGGCAGTGACCAATTTGATCTGCCGCCCATGGATGCCGCCGGCGGCATTGGTGGCTTTGATCCATGCATTGAGGCCATGGTTCATGCCCGTGCCCAGGCCGGCGGCCGGGCCGGTAAGCGCGGCACACTGACCGAGGGTGATGGAGTCGGCAGTAATGCCCGGATCAGCGGCCCACATAAAAGAAGCGCACGCGAACAGGGGTATGACAGCAGTGAGACGCATGGGGAGTTCCTAGAATTACGCGGGTTGTTGGCACAGGCTGGTGAGATCGTGGGCGAGCGAGGCGAGGCGTTGGGCGAGGTGATTCAGGCCGTCTGCTTCTTGGGCCGTCAACGCCGATGAAGCGCTGACTTCATCGACAGCGCTAGCGATGTTGCCGCAACCGAGGGCTGCCGCCGAAAGTTTTTCAAGCATTGCGTGTATGTCGCCTTCCTGCACGTGTACCGCCTCGACGATGGCAGTCTGCCCATGGTTGATGCGGGCGATGACTTCGCCGATGTGCGAGATGGCATCGACCGCTTGGCTTACATCGCCACGGATATCGACGACCAAGGCGGTGATGTCGGCGCTGGCTTGCGCCGTCTGCCGGGCCAGGCCTTTGACTTCATTGGCAACCACGGCGAAGCCTTTGCCTGCGGCTCCCGCTGAGGCGGCTTCGATGGCGGCATTCAAGGCCAAAAGATTGGTGGTCGAGGCGATGCGGGTGATGATGCCGATAGTATCGGCGATACGTTTGCTCGACGCCTGCAGGTGGGCCATCAGATCGCTGGTGGTGCGGGCAGCTTCGCTGGCTTGGGCGGCGGTGGTCGAGGTGTCGGTGGCGTACGTCGAGATGCTTGCCAGGCGCGTATTGGTGGCCGTGGCGTGGTGACTGACCTCGGCGACTTCATCGGCGATGATCTTGCTTGCCCCGTCGACGGCGGCGACGCGCGCATTGGTGCTGCTGCAGTGGGTACCCAGAATGGTGCTGCTGCCAGTCAGCGAGCTGGCCGCTGCCGTCAGTTCGGCAACGCTGACCTGGATCCGCGCCAGTAAGGCGCGCAAATGAGCTGCTTGTTCTTGCTGGCTACTTTCACTGGCAAGGATGGTACCGGCGATGCGTCCAGCTGTAATCAGTCCGATGGCAATCGCTCCGCACCCAACCAGCAGGATGGCGATGATCGCGCCCCCGGTGGTTTTCGACACGGTGGCCAAGCTGACCGCTTGGTAGTCAGCGGCTTGGTGCGTGGTGAAGTCGATTTTTGCAAGGATGCCGGCCATATTCTGGCGGACATTTTGCAGTTCGGCGGTGGCCTTGCCGGTTTGTTCGATGCGTTGGCCAACGAGGACGGCAAGCGCGTGGTCGTCGAGAGTGTCGTGACGCATTTTGCCGCTGGCGATGGCGACCTGCTTCAGGTACTCAGCACCTTGGGCGAGTTGCAGGGTGGCGCTCTGCTGGCCCATGGTCGCCAGCATCTGCGCCAACTCGTCCTGATGCTTGCTCAGAGGTAGTTGCAGGCGGGCCCGATCGGCCTCAGTGGTGACCTCGGCCAGCATAGAGGCCTCAGTGGCGATGGCGCGGGTCAACGACACGACCTGGCTGGCATTGCCACTCAGGGCAACGGTCAAAAACAGACGATCGAGGGTGGTGCCGGTGGTGCGGTTGGCGGTGACCACGCTCAGTTCCAAATCGTCGATGGGTTCAGCGATCGCATTGCTGGTCTCGTCGACGGCAGCCAGGACCTCTTTGACGCAGACTTGCTGGGCGGCACGCGCCGCCGCGACCTCGTCGGCGTCGCTGGTCACCGGCAAGGCCAACAGCGCTTTGCGTTTGGCGAGCAGTCCGTCATCGCCGTTGATACCGGTCTGCAGGCGCTGCAGCAGCGGCGTCAGACGCGCCGCCAAGATTTCCTCGTGCTGCAGATTGGCTTGGATGCTGTCGCTGATGGCGACCATGCGATCAGCGAAGGGGGCCAGTTTATAGCGGCTTGCGGTTGCGGTTATCTGGGCGATGAGAGCACTCGCCTGGGTGGTTTGTTCACGCATCGCCCACAAGCGTTTGATACGTTCATTGCCTACCGTGCTTGAGGACAGGGCAGTTGAGACGGCTTGTTGAGCGGCGGCGCGTACCTCGCTGAGCGTCTTGTCCCAGGCCATGGCCGCGATGATGATATCCTGCACGTCCTGGGCCGCCAATTGACGGACGGCGCTGATCTCAGTTTCTGTGGTGATGCGGGTCTGCGCCAGGGTGTGGATGGCAGCGAACGAGGCTTCGGCGATGGCCAACGAATCACCGGCGGCTTCACCCAGGGTAGTAAGCTGGGCCAAGGTCTCGTGGTGTTGGGCGAGGATGGTGCGGTACCGGGCGTCGATGGCCGCCACCTCAGTGGTGGTCTCGGCGGTGGCGAGGTCTTCGAGCACCACCGCCAGTTGTTCCAACTGTCGTTGTAGGGTTGCAGTTGTGGTTTGTAGCGGCACCGAGTAGTTGACGACAATGCTGACGCGTGAACGGGCCACCCACGCCGCTGCCGTGGCCACCAGACTCAAAACCACCAGCGCGATTAAGAATACCGTCACCAGACGGTTGAGGTGACGGCGCAGCTGCATGCCTCATCATACCCTCAATTAGCAACAGTCGGCAATAACCAATCTGTAGTTCTTAACTGGGTAAGGCGTCGTCAACGGGCAGGCTTGCGGAAACCGCAGAGGAAAATGGCAAAAACGACAAGGCTGGACAGCCAGCCTTCGACTTCGAAAAACGGCCTTAAATGCAGGTTCCACGCCGAGTGCGCTTGACGGAATTGCTGTGGGTCAACGATCAGCGAGGGGTCTGGTTGTGGAGCAGCGGCGGTGTTGATGGTCAGCACGTGTGCGAGGTTCACTGCCGGTGGACACTGCCGTTCGACCTCGGTGAGGTACTGCTGGGCGGTGCTGTAGGTGGTGCCGGCGGCGAACTCCCGGTGGCTGCCGAGGATATCGACTGGGATTTCGATCAAGAGCTTGAGGCCGATTGCCCCCACTGCCGCAAAGGCTGCACCTTCGAGCCGCGGAAAGCGCTGCAGCAGACCGAGAAAGCCCTGGGCCGCAAAGCGCATGGCCATGATGCCGAGCAGGCCGCCGACGATGAGTACCCATAGTTTACTCGACAAGGCCACGGCGGCGGCAATGGAATCCACCGAAAAGGCGATATCCGTGAGTTCAACTGCAATCACCGTCGACCAGAAGGACGACAAGCGGAGAAACCGCGGTGGCGCGGTTGAGGCGTTGAGAGCGGTTTCCGGCGGCGTCGGACTGATGAGGTGTTTGGCGGCCATCCACACCAGGTAGGCACCACCGAGCATCTTCAGCCACCATTGCGAGATGATCCACGTCGCTAGCAGCAAGGCGATGATGCGGAAAACATAGGCGCCGACGATACCGTAACGCAGGGCTCGACCCCGCTGTTCAGGCGGCAGGTGCTTCACGCGCAAAGCCAAAACTACGGCGTTGTCGCACGACAGTAGTCCTTCCATGACGATGAGCACCGCCACCACCAGCAGGTCGCCGGCAACAAACGGTGTCAGCTGCAAAAAGGAGAGGATCGCATCCATGCCAGCACAGGGTCGCCGACGCACACGGTTGGCAAGCGTGGGTAAAGTGTACGTGCATGGTTGACCCGGCCTCAGGCGCGCCACCGTGCGGGCATGACTGCACGCATCATTGATGGCAAAGCTGTTTCCGACCGGCGCCGGGCGGCGTTGGCGCAGCAGGTGCATGAGCTGGCGGCGCGCGGCTTGCAGCCGTGCCTGGCGGCGGTGACCGTGCACGCCGACCACGGTTGGTCGGTGTACCAGCGTAACCAGGCGACGGCATGCGCGGCGGCCGGCATCCACCATCGTAACGTGACCCTGCCCGAGGGTGCGGATCAAGAAGCCCTGTTTGAAGCCATTGAACAGCTGAACGTGGATCCGGCTGTCCACGGCATCATCGTGCAGAGCCCTTTGCCTGAAGGCTTCGATGCCCTGGCCATGCATAGTCGGCTATCGCCCGGCAAAGATGTCGAATGCGTCGGTCCGGCCAATCTCGGGTTGCTGCTGGCCGGCACCTCAACCTTGGCGCCGTGTACGGCCTTGTCGGCGATAGCCCTGGCGCGCGAGGCCTTGCCTGAGCTGCGTGGCATCGAGGCGGTGGTGATCGGGGCATCGACCATCGTCGGTAAGCCGATCGCCCAGCTGCTGACTGCTGCTGGTGCCACCGTGACCTTGTGCCAGATCACCACCCGGGACGTGGCCAGTCACTGCCGGCGTGCCGACCTGGTGATCGTGGCGGTGGGCAAGGCGGGCTTGGTGCGCGATACCTGGATCAAACCCGGCGCGACGGTGATCGATGTCGGTATCAATCGCATCACCGGCGCTGACGGCAAAAGCATCACCGTCGGCGATGTCGCCCCCGAGGTCACGGCCATCGCCGGCGCCCTGTCACCGGTGCCAGGTGGAGTTGGCGCGCTGACCACGACCATTTTGCTGGAATCGACAGTGGCCGCAGCCCAGCGTTTGGCGACTACGACCGATGCCATCGATGCCCGGGCGGTGACGCGTTTACTGGGCGGATTGGACCTCCCGCCGGCGCTCAGCGAACGCATCGCCACCTTGCTGTCACGACATTTGGTGGGCTCGGGTACGCCAGCGGCGACCTCGCCGCTGGCACGCCGCCTGCAGGCTATTCACGGCCGTGGCGGAGCCATGCTGCTCGATGGCGCCATGGGTACGGAATTGATCGCCCGTGGCATCGCCCCGGGCGCAGTCGCCGACGCCAACCGCGATCACCCCGACCTGGTCCTGGAAATCCATCGCGCCTACCTGGCGGCTGGGGCTGAGGTGTTGACCACCAACACCTTTGCCTTGAATCGCTTTCGCCGGCGTGATGCGGACGATCTCAATCGGCTGCTGACCGCCGGTGTGCGCTTGGCACGTCAGGCGGCTGCCGGTGCTGGCCGACCAGTGTTGGTGCTTGGTTCGATCGGACCACTGGGTGGCGTGGTTGGCGCCGAACTGGATGCCGCTGCCGCCACCGATGCGGTAGCCGAAATCGCCTTGGCCATGGCTGATGCCCAGGTCGATGGTTTCACCTTGGAGACCATGCCCTCGACGCTCGAAGCCAGCGCGGCATTGGCCGGGATCCGCCGCGTCAGCCGTTTGCCGGTGTTGGTGGCACGCAGCAGCGAGTATCTCGATGCCGCCGATCTCGCCGAGTTCGCCCAGGCCATGGAAAATGGCGGTGCCAGCGCCATCGGCATCAACTGCGCCGCCGGTCCGCGCGCTTTGCTGCCATTGGTGGCAGCCCTGGCGCGCGCCACACGCCTGCCGGTGCTTGCACGACCAAATTCCGGCTTTCCCTCGCGCGCCGCCAATGGTCACCTGACCTATCACCTGCGGCCGGATTACCTGCTGTCGCAGGCGCGCGGCTATATCGCCGAAGGTGTGGGCATCATCGGCGGCTGCTGTGGGGTCGGCCCGAGCCATATCCAAGCTTTGGCGGTGGTGCGCGGAGCGCCGGTCACCCCGCCAGCGGTGGCGGCCGCGGCCGCGCCCGAAGCCGCCGTACTTCGGCCAGCACATGCGCTGCTGCAGGCCTTCGCCAGCGGTTCCTTTCCGGTGTTGGGTTTCGTTCCCGGTCGCCTCGCGGGCAGCGAAGCGCAAAGCGCCCTGTTGCGTTTGGCGAAGGCCGGTGCCGCTGGTATCGGTTTGCTGTCGGGCTGGCCCGGCAGTGTGCGCGGTACGCGCCTGGTCGCCAACCTGGCGCACCTGGCACAGGTCTGTGGCGTGCCGGCCGTGCTCGAACTGTCGGCCGGTGAGACGACCCTGGCGCTCGCCGAGGACAAACTGATGGCCGCGCACCTGTTGGGCATCCGCACCGTGCTCATCGATGCCGGGGTCTTCGTCTGCCGCAGCGAAAGTCACACCGGTGCTGACCCGATGCGCCTGTTGTGGTTGGTGTCGATGCTCAATCGCGGACGCAATCGCGCCGGTAATCATCAGGAGCCGACCGCCTTTGCCGTCGGCGTACGTGTGCCGGCGTCGGATCGGTCGCATCAGGCGTACATCGCTGCCGGCGCCGACTTCCTCACTCTGCAGCCGGTCTACGATCCGCTGACCTTTCGCGAGGTCATGAACGCCATGCATGAGGTGACGGTGCCGCTCTTGGCCGAGGTCCTTTTGCTACCGGATGCCGCCACCGCTGATGAACTCGACAATGAGCTGCCGGCGCTGTCAGTGCCCGAAGCGCTCAAGCAGCGTCTGGTCAGCGATCCGCAAGAAGACGTGCGTGGTGTGCTGCGCTTCGTTTCGGCCTGGCGCACCCGTTTGTCGGGTGTGTGTGTGCTGGCTGCCGACGCCCGTGTCGACGCCGCAGAACGTGTGATCGCGGCTATTCGCCGGTAACTCCGATGAGCGAGCTGCATGCCAGTTCGATTGCTTGGGCGAGCCTGCGACATTTTTCAGAAACCCCAAAACAGTTCCTC